>NZ_PNGD01000008.1:71532-130431 GCF_002871495.1 Streptococcus sp. UMB0029 | reverse complement strand
ACGGTAAAGGTAAAGTACCAAATAGTGAATTACCAGAAGGTAAAGTACCAGGAACTGCTAAGATTACAGAACCAGGTAAACCAGCTGTAGAAGTTCCAGTAGAAACTCCAGCTAAGGTAACACCAGCAACACCAACAGATACAATTCCAGTTGCACCAGTGACACCTGATACGCCAGTCAAACCTGACACTAATGGAGGTTCTGGTCAAGATACACCAGCACCAGCTACTCCAACTCCAAATGCAGTTACTCCGAATGCAGATCAGATAGATACTAAGACTACTGTTGATAATGGAGCTAAGTCAAATGATTCTCAAAATGTATTGCCAAATACAGGAACAGAATCAAATGCGACTCTTGCATCTCTAGGACTTCTTGGACTATTGAGTGGATTTGGACTTGTAGCTCGCAAGAAAAAAGAAGACTAAAAATTTAGTCAGATGAACATTCATTCTTTTGTATTGTAAAGACAAACTAGATTGGTTCTGGGAATCGTGTTAGTCATAAAATACAAAGAATGATTAGATAAAAAAAGCGAACAATGCTAGAATTTTGTTAAACGGAATTCTAAGTATTGTTCGCTTTTTGTGGTATAATAAGACTATGCAGAAGAAACCAACGTCAGCCTATGTGCATATCCCGTTTTGTACCCAGATTTGTTATTATTGTGACTTTTCAAAAGTTTTTATCAAGAATCAGCCGGTAGATAGTTATTTGGAACATCTGTTAGAAGAGTTTCAATCTTATGATATTCAAAAGTTGCGAACCCTCTACATCGGTGGTGGGACACCAACAGCCCTGTCAGCTCCGCAACTGGAGGTGTTATTGAAGGGCTTGACTAAAAACTTGGACTTGTCAGTCTTGGAAGAGTTGACTATTGAGGCCAATCCAGGCGACTTGGATGCGGATAAGATAGCCGTTTTGAAGAACTCGGCTGTCAATCGTGTTTCACTAGGTGTGCAAACCTTTGACGACAAAATGCTGAAAAAGATTGGGCGTAGTCATTTGGAGAAGGACATTTATGAAAATATCGACCGCCTGAAACTGGCTGGTTTTGACAATATCTCTATTGACTTGATTTATGCACTGCCTGGTCAGACTATGGAGCAAGTTAAGGACAATGTGGTTAAGGCCATTGGGCTGGATATTCCCCACATGAGTCTCTATAGCTTGATATTGGAAAATCACACGGTCTTTATGAATCGTATGCGACGAGGGAAATTGCCTCTGCCTAAGGAAGAACTGGAAGCTGAGATGTTTGAGTACATCATCGCAGAGCTGGAGCGAGCGGGTTTTGAGCATTATGAGATTTCCAATTTCTCCAAACCTGGTTTTGAAAGTCGCCACAATCTCATGTACTGGGACAATGCCGAATACTATGGCATCGGTGCTGGGGCATCTGGTTATGTCAATGGTGTTCGTTATAAAAATCATGGTCCCATTCGTCATTATCTTAGTGCGGTTGAGGAAGGCAATGCTCGTATTACAGAAGAGCACCTGAGTCAAAAAGAGCAAATGGAAGAAGAAATGTTCCTGGGGCTTCGCAAGAAATTAGGGGTCTCTATGGCGCGATTTGAGGAGAAATTTGGTCGGCCGTTTGAGGGGCTTTATGGAGAAATTGTCAGAGACTTGGTGCAACAAGGTCTCATGCAAATAGACGGTGATCGCGTGCGTATGACAAAGAGAGGTCTCTTTTTGGGAGATACTGTAGCAGAACGATTTATTTTGGAGTAGGATCATGGGCTTAACTTATCAAATGAAAATGAAGATTCCTTTTGATATGGCTGATATGAACGGTCATATCAAACTTCCAGATGTGATTTTGCTGTCCTTGCAAGTTTCAGGGATGCAGTCGATTGAACTGGGAGTTAGTGATAAAACCATTTTGGAGGACTATAATCTGGTCTGGATTATCACAGAATACGATATTGAGGTGGCTCGTTTGCCTCGTTTTGCAGAAGAAATCACTATCGAAACGGAAGCTCTGAGCTACAATCGGCTCTTTTGCTACCGTCGCTTTACCATTTATGATGAAGCAGGTCAGGAACTCATCCACATGATGGCGACCTTTGTTCTCATGGACCGAGACAGTCGAAAAGTTCATGCTGTTGAACCTGAGATTGTGGCTCCTTACCAGTCTGATTTTGATAAAAAGCTTATCCGTGGGCCAAAGTATGAGTCCCTGAAAGAGCCAGTCAGCAAGGATTACCATGTTCGTTTTTACGACTTGGATATGAATGGCCATGTCAATAACAGTAAATACTTGGACTGGATTTTTGAGGTCATGGGAGCGGACTTTTTGACCCAGTATATTCCCAAGAAAATCAATCTCAAGTATGTCAAGGAAGTTCGACCAGGTGGGGTGATTACATCGGCTGTTGAACGGACTGGACTGGAAAGCAAGCATGAAATTACAAGCGACGGGGCTACCAATGCCCAAGCAATCATCACTTGGCAAGAAATAAAAAAGGATTAGGGAGAAATAGATGAAATATAAAGGCTATTTAATTGACTTAGACGGAACGATTTATAAGGGGAAAGACAGAATTCCAGCAGGAGAGGCTTTTGTCCATGAATTGCAAAAGCGGGATATCCCCTATCTTTTTGTGACCAACAATACAACCCGCACTCCAGAGAGTGTTCAGGAGATGTTGGTTCAGAATTTTAATATCGATACGCCCCTATCGACTGTCTACACAGCGACTTTGGCGACTATCGACTATATGAACGACTTGGGGCTGGAAAAGACGGTCTATGTCATTGGTGAAGCAGGGCTCAAGGAAGCCATCAAGGCGGCTGGTTATGTCGAAGACAAGGAAAATCCAGCCTATGTGGTAGTAGGACTGGACTGGCAAGTCGACTATGAAAAATTTGCCACAGCGACTCTGGCTATCCAAAAGGGTGCCCACTTTATCGGAACCAATCCTGACCTCAACATCCCGACAGAACGCGGTCTTTTGCCAGGAGCAGGTTCGCTAGTAACTCTCCTTGAAGTAGCAACACGAGTGAAGCCTGTTTATATTGGAAAACCAAATGCCATCATTATGGACAAGGCGGTTGAGCACTTAGGCTTAGAACGTGAAGAGTTAATCATGGTCGGGGACAACTACCTAACTGATATCCGAGCTGGGATTGACAATGGTATTCCAACGCTCTTGGTGACGACAGGTTTTACCAAGGCAGAAGAAGTAGCAGACCTACCAATCGCACCAACTCATGTGGTTTCTAGCCTTGCGGAGTGGGATTTTGATGAAAACTAAACTGACCTTTTGGGGTTCTATGCTCTTTCTCCTCTCTCTTTCAATCCTTCTGACTATTTATCTGGCTTGGATTGTTTATCCAGTGGAAATTCAGTGGCTGAATTTAACAAATCGGGTCTATTTAAAACCAGAAACCATTCAATACAACTTTCATATCTTGATGAATTACCTGACTAATCCTTTTAGTCAGGTTCTAGATATGCCAGATTTTCGTTCGTCAGCAGCTGGTTTGCACCACTTTGCAGTGGTGAAGAATCTCTTTCACTTGGTACAGCTAGTTGCCTTAGTGACTCTACCAAGTTTCTATTTCTTTGTCAAAGGGATTGTGAAAAAGGGCTTTCTATCTCTATTTAGTAAAGGGCTTCTGACTCTAGTGGTCTTGCCTTTACTGATTGGTCTTGGAGGAGTTTTGATTGGTTTTGACCAGTTCTTTACCCTTTTCCATCAAATTCTCTTTGTGGGAGATGATACCTGGCTTTTTGACCCAGCCAAGGATCCTGTTATACTGATTTTGCCAGAGACCTTTTTCCTGCATGCCTTCCTCCTCTTTTTCGCCCTCTATGAAATCTTCTTTGGCTATCTGTATCTGAAAAGTCGTAAGCAGTAATACTAAGGATGTTTCTGGTTTGCATAAATAAATTAAGTATGTGATTTGAAACTATTGTCAATACTCAATGAAAATCAAAGAGCAAGTTAGGAAACTAGCTGCAGGCTGTACTTGAGTACGGCAAGGCGACGTTGACGCGGTTTGAAGAGATTTTCGAAGAGTATAAGAGTGAATTAACTAATTCTGAATAGTGTCAATCGTTCGCAAGCAGTCTATTTTTCTTGAAAAAATAGGCTTTTTTTCTAAAAATCCCTAGTCAAGCGCTTTATTTTTTTGTATAATAGAACTAGCAAAGTATAGATAAGAAGAGAAAAGCATGATTACACTATTTCTATCACCGAGCTGTACATCATGTCGTAAGGCGAAGGCCTGGTTAGAGAAACATAAGGTACCTTTTGTGGAACACAATATCATGACCAGTCCTTTAACAAGAAAAGAATTGCAACACATCCTTTCCTTGACCGAAAATGGTACTGATGACATCATTTCAACTCGTTCAAAAATTTTTCAAAAATTGAATATTGATGTAGAGAGTATTTCGGTATCGGAGTTGCTTCATTTGATTGAGCAGTACCCTAGTCTTTTGCGTCGCCCAATTATTATCGATGCCAAACGTATGCAGATTGGTTTTAATGAAGATGAGATTCGTGCTTTTCTCCCTCGTAGTTACCGTAAGCAAGAGCTAAAAGAAGCAAGAATGAGAGCTGGTATTAGTTAATGAACAAACAGTATAGTTACCCACTAGATTTGTCGTGGAGCACTGAAGAACTTGCTTCAGTGCTTTCTTTTTTTAATGATGTTGAAGCTGCCTATGAAGGCAAGGTAGAGGCTAAAAAGTTACTGGATTCCTATAAGGGATTCAAATTGGTTGTGCCAAGCAAGAGCGAAGAGAAACGTTTGGGACGAGAATTTGAAACGGTTAGTGGCTATTCGCTTTACCGAGCAGTTCATGCTGCCAAGGAAAAAGGGGAAGGAAAGATTTCTCTTGGAAAGTAAGTTTGAATTTGCTAAAGAGCTAATTAAGAAAGCGGGCCAGTATATCCTTGACCACATGCAGGAAGACTTGCAGGTTGAGACCAAGTCTTCTCCAACAGACTTGGTGACCAGACTGGACAAGGAAGTTCAGGAGCTCTTGGTTAGTGAGATTTTATCCCGTTATCCTGAGGATAAGATTTGCGCTGAAGAGGGTTGTCTGCGAGCTTCGGTTCAAGAGGGCAAGGTTTGGGTCATTGATCCCATTGATGGTACCAATAACTTTGTAGCCCAGCAGGAAGATTTTGCTGTCATGATGGCTTATTTTGAAAATGGTCAGGGACAGTTTGGACTGATTTATGATGTGGTCAAAGGGGACTGTTATCACGGTGGTGGAGCCTTTCCCGTTTGTCTAAATAATAAGCCCTTAGCTCCTTTTAAAGCAAAACCACTTGGAGATTTTCTCATTGCAGGGAATAGTGGCATGCTGGAAACCAATGAATGGGGCTTGGCTGATTTGAGTCGAGCGGTTCTTGGTGTTCGTGTCTATGGGAGTGCGGCCATTAGTTTTGCCAAGATTTTATCAGGGCGTTTGTTGACCTATGTCACCTATCTGCAACCATGGGATTATGCTGCCGCTAGTATTTTAGGGGAAAGTCTGGGCTATCAGGTTGTGACCCTATCTGGTCAACCGCTTGATTTTCAAACCAGACAGCCGGTCATGATGCTACCTCTTGAGATGCAGGAGGAAATTCAGTCCTATATTTACGAAAGGAAAAGAACTTAAATGCAATTTCCAGAAGGATTTGTTGAAAAATATGAGAAGATACTAGGAGATGAGGCAAGAGATTTTCTTGCCTCTTTTGAAGAGGAAGCGGTTTCTGCCTTTCGGATCAATCCCTTAAAAGAAGCGCCAGTTTCCTTTTCTGATGCCATTCCTCAAACCCCTTGGGGACATTATGGGAAGGTATCAGGGAAATCGCCTGAGCATGCTACTGGTTTGGTTTATTCGCAAGAACCCGCTGCCCAGATGGTGGCTCAGGTAGCCCAGCCCAGTCCTGGGATGAAGGTCTTGGATTTGGCTGCTGCTCCAGGAGGAAAATCAACTCAATTAGCAGCCTATCTAGCAGGGGAGGGTCTTCTCGTTTCTAATGAAATTTCAAGCAAACGGGCTAAGATTTTAGTAGAAAACATGGAGCGATTTGGAGCGACAAATGTCGTGGTGACCAATGAATCTGCCGACCGCTTGGCCAAGGTTTTTAAGGGCTATTTTGACCTCATTGTCCTTGATGCTCCTTGCTCTGGTGAAGGGATGTTTCGTAAGCAACCAGATGCTATGGACTATTGGAGCTTAGATTATCCGAGTCAATGTGCTAGTTTGCAAAGAGAAATTCTGGCAGATGCAGTAACCATGCTAGCTGAAGGTGGTCGCTTGGTTTATTCAACCTGTACCTGGGCCCCCGAGGAAAACGAAGAGATTGTCAATTGGCTACTGGAGGAGTATGATTTTGACTTGTTGCCAGTAGAGCATATCAATGGAATGGTAGCTGGTATTGGCCTGCCAGAAACGGCTCGTATGTACCCACATCATTTTAAGGGAGAGGGTCAGTTTGTCGCCCATTTGCAATTTAAAGGTGACAATCCAGCACCAAAATGTAAGGCAAGTAAGAGCAATCTTAGCCGTGAACAAGTTGCCTTGTGGCAGGAATTTGGCCAAAAACACCTAAAAATCAATCTACCGGGGATCTTGCAGACTTTTGGAGACCAACTCTATCTCTTACCAGAACTTTTGCCAGATTTAGGGAAACTCAAGATTGCTCGGAATGGCCTGCATCTGGGTACCTTTAAGAAGAAACGCTTTGAACCAAGTTTCGCTCTTGGACTAGCCTTGAAACCGAGTCGGGTCAAGCAGTCAGTTGAAATTGACCCAGAAGCGTTTGTAAAGTATGTGGCTGGAGAAACCGTTCAGCTAGCGGAAAGTCTGCCAAATGGTTGGTACCAAGTTTTGGTTCAAGGAAATGGTTTAGGCTTTGCTAAGGTGACTGGAAATGTTTTGAAAAATTATTTTCCAAAAGGCCTCAGATTCAAGTGAAAATGCTAGTCAAAGTAGCTTGTCTATGTTATAGTGGAAGTATGGATTTTTTTCAAATTGTCTTTCATTTTAAGTCAAAATTAGTGGAGAAGGCAACTGAGCAAATTTCTAGTTAAACCAAGCTAATACTCTTCGAAAATCTCTTCAAACCGCGTCAACGTCGCCTTGCCGTATATATGTGACTGACTTCGTCAGTCTTATCTACAACCTCAAAGCGGTGCTTTGAGCAGCCTGCGGCTAGTTTCCTAGTTTGTTCTTTGATTTTCATTGAGTATAAGAACTTTAGTTGGCTCCCAATTTTAAAAAAGGAAAACATCAATAAATAGTTGAAAAAATTCACAGCATTCACCATTATTTTCAAGGAGAAAAACAGTGAAAAAAAGGAAAAAACTCGCTCTATCCCTTGCAGCTCTTTTGCTGGCAGGTTCTTTGGCGGGATGTGCTAGCTGGATTGATCGTGGAGAATCCATGACAGCTGTTGGCTCAACGGCTCTTCAGCCCTTGGTCGAAGCAGCAGCAGATGAATTTGGCTCTATGCACGTTGGGAAAACAGTCAACGTCCAAGGTGGAGGATCTGGTACAGGTCTGTCTCAGGTTCAGTCTGGAGCCGTTGATGTAGGAAATTCAGACGTATTTGCCGAGGAAAAAGACGGTATCAACGCCTCAGCCCTAGTGGACCACAAGGTTGCGGTAGCGGGCTTGGCAGTGATTGTAAATAAGGAAGTTGATGTTGAAAATCTGACAACTGAGCAACTCCGTAGCATCTTCACAGGCCAAGTAACCAACTGGAAAGAAGTCGGTGGGAAAGATCTAGCCATTTCTATTATCAACCGTGCAGCAAGTTCTGGTTCGCGTGCAACCTTTGATAGTGTTGTTATGGATGGCCAATCTGCCATTCAGAGTCAAGAACAGGATTCAAATGGGATGGTCAAAAACATTGTTTCCCAGACACCAGGAGCCATTTCTTACCTAGCCTTTGCCTATGTGGATGACTCGGTTAAACGCATGAAGTTGAATGGCTATGAGCCGATTTCAGAAAATGTTACAACCAATAATTGGCCTTTGTGGTCTTACGAACACATGTACACACTAGGTCAGCCCAATGAATTGGTGGCAGAATTTCTCAACTTTGTCCTCTCAGATGAAGCACAAAGCGGAATCGTTAAGGGAATGGGTTATATTTCTGTCAAGGAAATGAAGGTTGAAAAAGATGCTGTCGGAACGGTGACAGCACTAGAAGGGAGTCACTAATGAATCAAGAAGAATTAGCTAAAAAATTACTTTCTCCCTCAAAGAACTCTCGTCTAGAGAAACTAGGAAAAGGCTTGACCTTTGCCTGTCTGTCTTTGATTGTCATTATTGTGGCCATGATTTTGATTTTTGTAGCCCAAAAAGGCTTGTCGACCTTCTTCGTCAATGGGGTCAACATCTTTGATTTCCTCTTTGGCCAAACTTGGAATCCTTCAGGTAAACAATTTGGTGCCCTTCCCATGATTTTGGGTTCCTTTATTGTCACAATCCTATCAGCCCTTATCGCAACTCCTTTTGCCATTGGTGCAGCTGTCTTTATGACGGAAGTCTCACCAAAAGGTGCTAAAATCTTGCAACCAGCCATTGAATTGCTGGTCGGGATTCCTTCAGTAGTGTATGGATTTATCGGTTTGCAGGTCGTAGTTCCCTTTGTCCGCAGCGTCTTTGGTGGAACTGGTTTTGGAATCTTGTCAGGGATTTTCGTTCTCTTTGTCATGATTTTACCGACGGTAACTTTTATGACAACGGATAGTTTGCGTGCGGTGCCTCGTCACTACCGTGAAGCTAGTTTGGCTATGGGGGCCACTCGTTGGCAAACCATCTGGCGCGTGACCTTGAAGGCGGCGCGTTCAGGGATTTTCACAGCGGTGGTCTTTGGGATGGCGCGTGCCTTTGGTGAGGCCTTGGCCATTCAGATGGTGGTCGGAAACTCAGCCGTTGTCCCAACTTCACTAACAACACCTGCTGCGACCTTGACCTCTGTGTTAACCATGGGTATCGGAAATACCGTTATGGGTACAGTTGATAATAACGTTCTCTGGTCATTAGCCCTAGTCTTACTCTTGATGAGTTTAGCCTTCAACAGTGTCATTAAATTGATTACGAAAGAAAGAGGAAAGAAAAACTATGCACGCTAAGAAATTAGATAAAATTGCAACAGCTGTCCTCTACTCGATTGCAGGAATTATCGTTGCCATCTTGGCATCCTTGATTCTTTATATCTTGGTTCGTGGTTTGCCCCACATCTCTTGGTCTTTCTTGACTGGCAAATCATCTTCTTACCAAGCAGGTGGAGGGATTGGAATTCAGCTCTATAATTCCTTCTTCCTTCTGGTCATTACCTTGATTATCTCTGTTCCTTTGTCTATGGGAGCTGGGATTTTCCTAGCCGAATACGCCAAAAAAGGTCCTGTGACCAATTTTGTCAGAACCTGTATTGAAATCTTGTCTTCACTGCCATCAGTGGTTGTGGGTCTCTTTGGTTACTTGATCTTTGTAGTTCAGTTTGAGTATGGATTTTCAATTATTTCAGGAGCCTTGGCCTTGACAGTCTTTAACTTGCCTCAGATGACTCGAAATGTTGAGGACAGTTTGAAACACGTTCACCATACGCAGCGTGAAGCTGGTTTAGCCCTTGGGATTTCTCGTTGGGAGACAGTTGTCCATGTGGTCATTCCAGAAGCCCTACCAGGTATTGTGACTGGTGTTGTCTTGGCATCTGGTCGTATCTTTGGTGAGGCAGCAGCTCTTATCTATACAGCAGGACAATCTGCTCCAGCCCTAGACTGGTCTAACTGGAATATTCTCAGTGTTACGAGTCCCATCTCTATCTTCCGTCAAGCAGAAACCTTGGCTGTCCACATCTGGAAAGTCAACAGTGAAGGAACCATTCCTGATGGAACTATCGTATCAGCAGGTTCTGCAGCAGTTCTCTTGATTTTTATCTTGATCTTTAACTTTGGAGCCCGTAAACTCGGAAGCTACCTACATAAAAAATTAACCGCTGCCTAAAGGAGAAGCCATGTCAAAATATAATTGGGATGAAAAGCATATCATCACCTTTCCTGAAGAGAAAGTGGCCCTCTCTACCAAGGATTTACATGTTTACTACGGTAAAAAAGAATCCATCAAGGGCATCGATATGCAATTTGAAAAAAATAAAATTACAGCCTTAATTGGCCCTTCTGGTTCAGGGAAATCAACCTACCTCCGCAGTCTCAATCGTATGAATGATACCATTGATATTGCCAAGGTCACAGGTCAAATCCTCTATCAAGGAATTGACGTCAACCGTCCAGAAATCAATGTTTATGAGATGCGTAAACACATCGGAATGGTCTTCCAACGACCAAATCCCTTTGCCAAGTCTATCTACCGCAATATCACTTTTGCTCATGAACGTGCAGGGGTTAAGGACAAGCAAGTTTTGGATGAAATTGTGGAAACTTCTCTTCGTCAAGCTGCCCTTTGGGACCAGGTCAAAGACGATTTGCACAAGTCAGCCTTGACTCTATCAGGTGGTCAGCAGCAACGTCTCTGTATCGCTCGTGCCATCTCTGTTAAACCAGATATTCTCTTGATGGATGAGCCGGCGTCAGCCTTGGATCCGATTGCGACAGCCCAGCTGGAAGAAACCATGTTGGAATTGAAGAAGGACTTTACCATCATCATCGTGACCCACAGTATGCAGCAGGCTGCGCGTGCTAGTGACTACACAGGATTTTTCTACTTGGGTGATTTGATCGAGTACGATAAGACCTCTAATATTTTCCAAAATGCCAAACTACAGTCGACCAATGACTACGTAACAGGACACTTTGGATAGAAAGGAAACAGTATGACAGAAGCGATTTTACAGGTTTCAGACCTGTCCGTTTACTACAATCAAAAAAAGGCCTTGAATAGTGTTTCCTTATCTTTCCAACCTAAGGAAATTACAGCCTTGATTGGTCCATCTGGATCAGGAAAATCAACCCTCCTAAAGGCTATCAACCGTATGGGGGATCTCAATCCAGAGGTGACTACAACTGGTTCAGTGGTTTATAATGGCCACAACATCTATAGTCCGCGTACTGATACAGTTGAATTGCGCAAGGAAATCGGTATGGTTTTCCAACAGCCGAACCCCTTCCCTATGTCTATCTACGAAAATGTTGTTTACGGGCTTCGTATCAATGGAGTTAAGGATAAGCAGGTTCTGGATGAAGCTGTGGAAAAAGCCTTGCAACGGGCTTCTATCTGGGATGAGGTCAAGGATCGCCTGCATGATTCAGCTATCGGACTTTCAGGTGGACAACAGCAACGTGTTTGCGTTGCCCGTGTTTTGGCAACTAGTCCTAAAATCATTCTCTTGGATGAACCGACTTCAGCCTTGGACCCTATCTCGGCTGGTAAGATTGAGGAAACCTTGTATGGGCTAAAAAATAAATATACCATGCTCTTGGTTACGCGTTCTATGCAACAAGCCTCTCGTATTTCTGACAAGACAGGATTTTTCCTAGATGGAGATTTGATTGAGTTTAACGATACCAAGAAGATGTTCCTCAACCCACAACACAAGGAAACAGAAGATTATATTTCAGGAAAATTTGGATAAGGAGATAAATGATGTTACGTTCTCAATTTGAAGAAGATTTAGAGAAATTGCACAACCAGTTCTATGCCATGGGACAGGAAGTGCTATCCCAAATCAATCGTACAGTGCGTGCCTTTGTTACGCATGACCGTGATTTGGCCAAAGAAGTCATCGAAGACGATGCAGAAGTAAACGAATACGAAGTAAAATTGGAGAAGAAATCATTTGAAATGATTGCCCTTCAACAACCTGTTTCTCAAGACTTACGTACTGTTTTGACAGTCTTAAAAGCCGTATCTGACTTGGAACGTATGGGAGACCATGCCGTTTCCATTGCAAAAGCAGCCATTCGTATGAAGGGGGAACAACGTATCCCAGCTGTTGAAGAAGAAATCAAGAGGATGGGTCGCGATGTCAAGAACTTCGTCGAAGCAGCCCTTGAGCTCTATCTGAATGGTTCAGTAGACCAGGCCTATGAAGTAGCAGCTATGGATGAAAAAATCAACCAATACTTTGATAGCATTCGTGACTTGGCTACAGAAGAAATCAAGAAAAATCCAGATGCCATTGTTACAGGTCGTGATTACTTTCAAGTAATTGCCTTCTTAGAACGTATTGGAGATTATGCTAAGAATATCTGTGAATGGGTTGTTTACTTTGAAACAGGTAAGATTGTGGAACTATAAAATAGATTCATTCTGTATAAAAAGGAGCTTAAAATCAACTGATAGCTCCTTTTTTGAATGAAAAAAATATTTTTAAGATAAAAATTCAAAAAAACACTTGACAAGCACCTTGGATGGAGTTATAATTATACAAAAATAACAGAGAGGTTGTTTATTTATGAAATCAAAAAAATGGATATTTGTTTTATGTAGTCTTCTTGCAAGTTTCTTCTTAGTAGCTTGCCAGTCAGGTTCTAATGCTTCTCAGTCAGCTGTTGAGGCCATTAAGCAAAAGGGAAAATTAGTTGTGGCGACCAGTCCTGACTATGCACCTTTTGAATTCCAAGCCTTGGTTGACGGAAAAAATCAAGTAGTTGGTGCGGACATTGACATGGCTCAGGCTATTGCTGATGAACTTGGGGTTAAGTTGGAAATTTCAAGCATGAGTTTTGACAATGTCTTGACCAGTCTTCAAACTGGTAAGGCTGACCTAGCTGTTGCAGGAATTAGCGCTACTGACGAGAGAAAAGAAGTCTTTGACTTTTCAATCCCTTACTATGAAAACAAGATTAGTTTCTTGGTTCGTAAGGCTGATGTAGAAAAATACAAGGATCTAACTAGTCTGGAAAGTGCGAATATTGCAGCCCAAAAAGGAACTGTTCCAGAATCAATGGTCAAGGAACAATTGCCAAAAGCTCAATTGACTTCCCTAACCAATATGGGGGAAGCAGTCAATGAATTGCAGGCTGGAAAAGTAGATGCTGTTCATATGGATGAACCTGTTGCACTTAGTTACGCTGCTAAAAATGCAGACCTAGCTGTCGCAACTGTCAGCTTAAAGATGAAGGACGGCGAAGCTAATGCAGTTGCCCTTCGAAAAAACAGTGCTGATTTGAAAGAAGTGGTGGACAAGGTCATCCAAAAACTCAAGGATGACGGTACCTACCAAAAATATCTTGAAAAGGCAGCAAGCCTAACAGAAGTTGAAGAATAAGAAAAAGCAGAGTTGGAGGTTATTCCAATTCTGCTTTTAAATAGTTTAAAACATTTTCCAGATTGTCTAAGGACACCTTGGCAAATTGGTAAGGGCAGGTACCCAAGTAAGCCTCTTCAAAGAAGTCTAAGCCCAGCTGACTGTGTTTGAGACTGGCGATTTTAGGATACTGTCTGAGGTCTAGCAATAAACCATCATGTAGAGGAAAGTGAGGGAGGTGACAAGGAGTGTTAGCTAGTCTTTCCGTGATTTGTTTTTGGTAGTCTTCCTGACTGGATAAGCGAGCCAGACGATTTTTCTCAAACAGTTGACTGTCAATATAGAGTGACAGGGCTTTTTGCATGATGAGGTTGCTGTCGTAATCTAGGATATTTTTGTAGGCCACAAAGGCTTCCTTGATAGCATTTGGCAGAATGAGTGCCGTAATCCGCAGTGCTGGAAAGAGGCTGGTTGAGAAGGACTTGATGTAAATGACCCGCTCCTCTGTATCCAGATAGTGAAAGGTCTGGCCCTTCTTGGAGTCCAAATCACCTAGATAGTCGTCCTCTACGATATAGACACCGTACTTGGCAGCTAAGCCAAGGATAGCCCGTTTGTCCTGCTCAGAATAGGAATGCCCCAGAGGATAGTGAAAACGAGGAATGGTATAGAAAAACTTAATTTTTCCAGTTTTGAAGTGGCCTTCCAGTTCCTCCAAGTCAATCCCATCAATGCCTCGTTCGATCGTTTGATAGTCCAGACCTTGAGCAATCAAGAGGCGATTCATCCGATGATAGGTCGGCTGTTCCACCAAGATTTCCTTAGCCTGGCTCGGAAAGGAAATTTGAGAGAGAATAAAAAGGGCTTGTTGGGTTCCAGAAGTCAGTACCAGTTGATCAGCCTTGCAGTAAAGAGCTTGGTCAAAGAGGAGTTTATGAATGGATTGTCTTAAGTCTTCTAAACCTTCTTGATTGTCATAGTAGTTGAAGAGGTAGTTTTCTCGGCCAATCAAGGTTTCATTGACACAGAGTCGGAAATCGTCATAGGCACTGGCATGTTCGTCAGTGACTTCGATTTCTAGATCCTGGTGTTGCCCTTGTTCTAGGACATAGTAACCACTCTGGGGCTTGGCATAGAGGTATTGTTCGTGCCGTAATTCCAGTAGAGCACGCTGAATGGTGTCCTTGCTACAGTGAAAGTCAAGGCTCAGTTGACGGATAGAAGGCAGGCGACTCCCCGTCGGAAAACGTCCAGACTCGATACCATTTTTCAGATAGGAAACGACCTCTTGGTATTTGCTTTGTTTCTTCATTCCAGACCTCCCTTTATTTTGTTACATTGTACCCTTTTTTTTCCTTCTTGGCAATGTCTAGAGTGTTTCTCTCGTTCACATCTAGGGGCAAATGTGGTATACTTAGGAGTAACATTTATAGAATAATACTCTTCGAAAATCTCTTCAAACCACGTCAGCTTCGCCTTGCCGTAGATATGGTTACTGACTTCGTCAGTTCTATCCACAACCTCAAAACAGTGTTTTGAGCTGACTTCGTCAGTCTTATCTACAACCTCAAAGCAGTGCTTTGAGCAACCTGCGGCTTGCTTCCTAGTTTGCTCTTTGATTTTCATTGAGTATAACAGACAAGAAAGAGAATGGATAAGAACGTGCAGGAACCAGTGAAATTATTTCAATACAATACCCTTGGAGCTTTGATGGCTGGCCTTTATGGTGGGACCATGACAGTAGGAGAATTGCTAGAGCATGGTGACCTTGGTTTGGGAACCTTGGATTCTATTGATGGGGAATTGATTGTCTTAGATGGCAAGGCCTATCAGGCCAAAGGGTCAGGAGAGCAGCCAGAAATTGTGGAAGTATCACCAGATGCCCTTATTCCTTACGCAGCAGTGGTACCGCATCAGGCAGAGGTCATTTTTCGCCAGCGCTTTGAGATGACAGACAAGGAATTGGAAGAACGGATTGAGTCTTATTATGATGGGGAAAATCTTTTCCGCTCTATCAAGATTCGTGGAGAATTTTCGCATATGCATGTGCGCATGATTCCCAAGTCTACACCAGATACCAAGTTTGCTGAGGTCGCAACTCGCCAACCAGAATATAGTCGTGAAAATGTGGCGGGGACCATCGTTGGTTTCTGGACCCCAGAGATTTTCCATGGGGTTAGTGTGGCAGGCTACCATCTGCACTTCATCTCAGATGATTTGACCTTCGGTGGACATGTCATGGACTTTATCATCAAGGAAGGCATTATCGAGGTAGGAGCAGTTGACCAGTTGGACCAACGTTTCCCAGTCCAAGACCGTCAATACTTGTTTGCCAAGTTCAATGTTGAAGAGATGAGAAAAGATATTGAAAAGGCAGAATAGGAGACGAAAATGACCACTCATATTATCATTACCATGGTGCTGTTGCTGGCTCTCTTGATAGGAAGCATTTGGTATGCCAAAAAGAAATATCAGATCAATCTAGCTGTCTTGGGCTTGGGGGCTGTCGCTTTCTTTGTTTCTTCACAGATTTTGGAAAAACTGGTGCATATCTTGGTTTTACATCCTCAAAAAGACGATAGTATTGCCCTCTTGCAGGATCATCCACTTGTCTATATCATCTATGGCTTAGCCATGGCAGCATTTTTTGAGGAAACGGCTCGTCTTGTTTTTTTCAAATGGTTGGAGAAAAAGAGAAGTTTGGAAAAGGCAGATGCCTTGGCCTATGGCTTGGGGTATGGTGGCTTGGAATTGATTTTTCTAGGTATCACCAGTTTGCTCAATCTCTACATCGTTCTTTCGGCAGTTCAAACTCAGGATCCACAGGTCATGCAATTGCTGTCTGAAAATATGTTGAAAACTATTCAGTCGCTATCAGTCTGGCAGATTTATTTGCTTGGTTTTGAGAGAATCTTGGCGCTAGGTTTTCAATTACTTTTGACAGTTTGGGTTTACCAGGCTGTTATCCAGAAGAAATGGATTTATCTCCTAGTGGCCTATGGCCTACATGCCTTCTTTGACCTAGCACCATCTCTAGCCCAAGTTGGCTGGTTGACCAATCCAGTCTTGGTGGAAGTTGTCCTAGCACTGGAACTCGTTCTGGTTGCCTATGGAACAAAGGCTATCTTTTGCAAAAAATCATAAAAAGAGGGGAAACCTCTTTTTATGTTTAAAAAGTAAACAAGGTTTTTTTATGGTCGTCAAATGTCTCTAAAAATGGTATAATGGAATGAATTTTTAAAAAGGAAGAGTGACATGTCTGTAAGAGAAAAAATGCTTGAAATCTTAGAAGGGATTGATATCCGTTTTAAGGAACCCTTGCATAGCTATAGTTATACAAAAGTAGGTGGAGAGGCTGATTATCTGGTCTTTCCACGAAATCGTTTTGAGTTGGCTCGTGTTGTCAAATTTGCCAATCAAGAAAATATTCCTTGGATGGTTCTTGGAAATGCCAGCAACATTATCGTTCGTGACGGTGGGATTCGTGGATTTGTCATCTTGTGTGACAAGCTCAATAATGTTTCAGTTGATGGCTATACCATCGAAGCTGAAGCTGGTGCTAACTTAATTGAGACAACTCGCATTGCCCTTCGTCACAGTTTGACTGGCTTTGAGTTTGCTTGTGGCATTCCTGGAAGTGTCGGTGGTGCTGTCTTTATGAATGCTGGTGCCTACGGTGGCGAGATTGCCCACATCTTGCAGTCTTGTAAGGTCTTGACCAAGGATGGAGAAATCGAGACCCTGTCTGTCAAAGATTTGGCTTTTGGTTACCGCCATTCAGCTATTCAGGAGTCTGGTGCAGTTGTCTTGTCAGCCAAATTTGCCCTTGCTCCGGGGACCCATCAGGTTATCAAGCAAGAAATGGACCGCTTGACGCACCTACGTGAACTAAAGCAACCTCTAGAATACCCATCTTGTGGTTCGGTCTTTAAGCGTCCAGTGGGTCATTTTGCAGGTCAATTAATTTCAGAAGCTGGCTTGAAAGGCTATCGTATCGGTGGCGTAGAAGTGTCAGAAAAGCACGCAGGATTTATGATCAATGTCGCAGATGGAACGGCCAAAGACTACGAAGACTTGATTGAGTCTGTGATTGAAAAAGTCAAGGAACACTCTGGCGTTACTCTTGAGAGAGAGGTCCGTATTTTAGGTGAAAGCAAGTAGGAAGCTGTAGTTTAAAAGCTGCTGCTATGTCATGGAAAGGGGGTGAAAGCCTATCGTCAGTGCAGAAGAATGTAGGCAGTTCAATCTCCTACACGAGGTAGTAGCGGTCTGACAGAGCCCTGATCTGTTAATCTATGAAAAAGAAGGAATAAATGACAATTGAAAAAACCAATTATTGAATTCAAAAACGTCTCTAAAGTTTTTGAAGACAGCAACACCAAGGTTCTCAAAGACATCAACTTTGAGTTGGAAGAGGGGAAATTCTACACCCTTCTAGGCGCATCTGGTTCAGGGAAATCAACCATCCTTAACATCATTGCAGGTTTACTGGATGCAACGACAGGAGATATTTTGCTGGACGGTGTCCGTATCAATGACATTCCAACCAACAAGCGAGACGTCCATACCGTCTTTCAATCCTATGCCTTGTTCCCACATATGAATGTGTTTGAAAATGTTGCCTTCCCACTCCGCTTGCGTAAAATTGACAAGAAAGAAATCGAGCAGCGTGTAGCAGAAGTTCTCAAGATGGTTCAGTTGGAAGGGTATGAAAAACGTTCCATTCGTAAACTCTCTGGAGGACAACGCCAGCGTGTGGCTATTGCCCGTGCCATCATCAACCAACCCCGTGTGGTTTTGTTGGACGAGCCTTTGTCAGCGTTGGACTTGAAATTAAGAACAGACATGCAGTATGAACTGCGTGAACTGCAACAACGATTGGGTATTACCTTTGTCTTTGTTACTCACGATCAGGAAGAAGCCCTTGCCATGAGTGACTGGATTTTCGTTATGAATGATGGCGATATTGTTCAGTCTGGGACACCTGTGGATATCTATGATGAGCCAATCAACCACTTTGTTGCCACCTTTATCGGGGAGTCAAATATCTTGCCAGGTACCATGATTGAGGATTACTTGGTTGAGTTTAACGGCAAACGCTTTGAAGCGGTCGATGGGGGGATGAAGCCAAATGAGCCTGTTGAGGTTGTCATTCGTCCAGAGGACTTGCGCATTACCCTTCCTGAAGAAGGCAAGCTTCAAGTTAAGGTCGATACTCAGCTCTTCCGTGGGGTGCACTATGAAATTATAGCCTATGACGAACTTGGAAATGAATGGATGATCCACTCAACTCGTAAGGCCATCGTGGGTGAGGAAATCGGTCTGGACTTTGAACCAGAAGACATCCACATCATGCGTCTCAACGAAACCGAAGAAGAGTTCGATGCCCGTATCGAAGAATACGTGGAAATCGAAGAGCAAGAAGCAGGCCTGATCAATGCAATTGAGGAGGAAAGAGATGAAGAAAACAAGCTCTAAACTCTTTGTAGTGCCCTACATGCTCTGGATTGCCCTCTTTGTGTTGGCACCCTTGGTCTTGATTTTCGGTCAATCCTTTTTCAATATCGAAGGCCAGTTCAGTTTAGAAAACTATAAGTCCTACTTTGCGTCACAAAACTTGACTTATCTCAAGATGAGTTTCAACTCAGTGCTTTATGCAGGAATTGTGACCTTTGTGACCTTGCTTATCAGTTATCCGACAGCCCTCTTTTTGACTCGTCTCAAGCACCGTCAACTCTGGCTCATGCTGATTATCTTGCCGACATGGATTAACCTGCTCCTCAAGGCCTATGCCTTTATCGGGATTTTTGGTCAGAATGGCTCTATTAACCAATTCTTGGAATTTATCGGAATTGGTTCGCAACAGTTGCTCTTTACCGATTTCTCCTTTATCTTTGTCGCAAGCTACATCGAGCTTCCCTTTATGATCTTGCCAATCTTCAATGTCTTGGATGATATGGACAACAATCTCATCAATGCCAGCTACGACCTCGGTGCGACCAAGTGGGAAACCTTCCGTCATGTCATCTTCCCTCTGTCTATGAACGGCGTGCGAAGTGGAGTTCAATCCGTCTTTATCCCAAGTTTGAGTCTCTTCATGCTGACCCGTTTGATTGGTGGGAACCGTGTTATTACGCTGGGAACGGCTATTGAACAGAATTTCCTAACCAATGACAACTACGGTATGGGTTCAACCATCGGTGTGATTCTCATCCTGACTATGTTCATCACCATGTGGGTGACCAAGGAAAGGAGAGAACGATGAAAAAATTTGCCAATCTTTATCTGGGACTGGTCTTTCTTGTCCTCTACCTGCCGATTTTTTACTTGATTGGCTATGCCTTTAATGCAGGCAACGACATGAATAGCTTTACAGGTTTTAGCTTGAGCCATTTTAAAACCATGTTTGGCGATGGTCGTCTCATGTTGATTGTGACTCAGACCTTTTTCTTGGCCTTTCTATCAGCCTTGATAGCGACCATTATCGGGACTTTTGGTGCTATTTACATCTACCAGTCTCGTAAGAAATACCAAGAAGCCTTTCTATCACTCAATAATATCCTCATGGTTGCGCCTGACGTTATGATTGGTGCCAGCTTCTTGATTCTCTTTACCCAACTCAAGTTTTCACTTGGCTTTTTGACCGTTCTTTCTAGTCACGTGGCCTTCTCCATTCCTATCGTAGTCTTGATGGTCTTGCCTCGACTCAAGGAAATGAACGGAGATATGATTCATGCGGCCTATGACCTTGGTGCCAGTCAATTTCAGATGTTCAAGGAAATTATGCTTCCTTACCTGACTCCGTCTATCATTGCAGGTTATTTCATGGCCTTCACCTATTCGCTAGATGACTTTGCCGTGACCTTCTTTGTGACGGGAAATGGCTTTTCAACCTTGTCAGTCGAGATTTACTCTCGTGCGCGTAAGGGAATTTCGCTAGAAATCAATGCCCTGTCTGCCCTCGTCTTTCTCTTTAGTATTATCCTAGTTGTTGGATATTACTTTATCTCACGTGAGAAGGAGGAGCAAGCATGAAAAAACTCTATTCATTTTTAGCAGGAATTGCAGCCATTATCCTTGTCTTATGGGGAATTGCGACTCATCTAGATAGTAAAATCAATAGCCGAGATAGTCAAAAATTGGTTATCTATAACTGGGGGGATTATATCGATCCTGAACTCTTGGAGCAATTTACAGAAGAGACAGGAATCCAAGTCCAGTATGAGACCTTTGACTCCAACGAAGCCATGTATACCAAGATTAAGCAGGGTGGAACGACCTATGATGTTGCCATCCCAAGTGAATACATGATCAACAAGATGAAGGACGAAGACCTCTTGGTTCCGCTTGACTATTCAAAACTTGAAGGTCTTGAAAATATCGGACCAGAGTTTCTCAACCAGTCCTTTGACCCAGGCAATAAATTCTCCATTCCTTATTTCTGGGGAACCCTGGGAATTGTCTACAATGAAACTATGGTCGATGAAGCGCCTGAGCATTGGGACGACCTTTGGAAGCCAGAGTATAAGAACTCTATCATGCTCTTTGATGGGGCGCGTGAGGTGCTGGGGCTGGGGCTCAACTCCCTCGGCTATAGCCTCAACTCCAAGGATACCCAGCAGTTGGAAGAAACAGTGGATAAGCTCTATAAGCTGACTCCAAATATCAAGGCTATTGTGGCGGATGAGATGAAGGGCTACATGATTCAGAACAACGCTGCTATCGGTGTGACCTTCTCTGGTGAAGCCAGCCAAATGCTAGAAAAAAATGAAAATCTACGCTATGTAGTACCGACTGAGGCCAGCAACCTTTGGTTTGACAATATGGTCATTCCCAAAACAGTCAAAAACCAAGATGCAGCCTATGCCTTTATCAACTTTATGTTGAAACCCGAAAATGCTCTCAAAAATGCAGAGTATGTTGGCTATTCAACACCAAACCTACCAGCTAAGGAATTGCTCCCAGAGGAGAAAAAAGAAGACAAGGCCTTCTATCCAGATGCTGAAACCATGAAACACCTAGAAGTTTATGAGAAATTTGACCATAAGTGGACAGGCAAATATAGCGATCTCTTCCTACAGTTTAAAATGTATCGGAAGTAGGAGAACGTAAGAAAACGAATCAGTCAAGCTGGTTCGTTTTTCTTTTTAAAAAATACAAAAAACTATAGTAGATTGAATCTAAAATAGTACGTTATGGATTCTAAAACATTTCTAGAAATTAAGTTGACTTTCCTAAGCTCTTTGTTCATATCTTATTTCAATCCACTATAATAAGCAGCTTTTTGATTTTACTTGACATATTGTTAAGAATCTAATATAATAAAAACTGTAGAACAAAACTATCGCTTTTAGCGTAGCCAAGGAATTACTGGTCGGTCTGCTTTGGTCAGTAGTTTGTAGATAGGCTTATTTGGGTTTTATATATTTTCCGCAAGCAGGTGAATAAATATATCGTAGGAAGAGGTGTAAATAGCCTCTTTATTTTTTTTGAGAAAAGGTACAGTATGTTAAGAAATTTAATTCTTAGTTATAGAACGTTGATGGATACTCAATACAAATTTACTATTACTCAGACTGTCTCCAAACAAACTATAGAAAAATATATTGAATTAAGCTTCACGGAACCAAATTTTCATCATCTTATAGGTTTGCACAAACTAAAAGGAATAGATAAAGTTAAGTGCTTCAATGGTAATGGGGCTCAGAAGATATATAACCAAATTTTGGGAAATCATATCACTTTTTATGATTTAGATAAAGATACATCTCAGCACAAGGCTGCATTTTTATCTAGGGCTACTTCTCTGAATTTAATTTATACGATGCTAGAAAATATAAGTGTTAATTTAAAGGGATTGTATTATTTTGACCCAAACAAAATTGGGTCTAAGATTAAAGCAAAGTATTTATTGCATTTTCAACATAGAGATAAAGAATTTTATTTTTTGTTTGATAAATATGATAAGAAGGTTAAGAACACGGATATTTGCTATCCTGTTTCAGTTTTTAGAAGAAAAATACAGGCTGAGTTGCCAGAAGGGCGTAGTGCAAAACACTATGAAATGAACCAAACCCCCATTAAGCTATTGAAAGTTGAAAAAATACAAGGTGCTAGAACTGTTACATTATATGATAAATAGTTCCTTGGGTGTAGAGAGCTATTTTGAGTATGACAGGTATATCGGATATATGAGATTTGACGCCAGATAACCGTGAAAATAATAGCCATTCTAAGCCTGGTGCTGGAAATCAGAATCGTCAGAGGAAGGAATAGAGAAATCGTGGCTTTACGAACAGAAATGTTATAGTAAAATATGTATAGTGGATGAGATGGTAGCAAGTTTTTGGGAAAATTAAACTTTAATGACAGTGTCTATCTCATAAGATGATTTCCAGTTGACGAAGAACCCAAAAAACGATATAATAAGAAAGTTGAGAATTGATTTTCACTTGTCTTAGTCCAGAGAAATGGCGGTGCTGCGAGCCATCTAAGCTAGGAAGTCATGCTACTCAATCATACAATTGCATAAGAATAAGAGAATGACAAGTTCATTGAATGAAGGTGGTACCGCGGTTTTTCGCCCTTCGTGATATGAGCTTGTCTTTTGATTTTTGAAGGTGTTGATGAAAACATTTCTCGTCAAACAAAAGTTTCGTCTTGGAGGCGAACGCTTCTCTATCAAGGATGACAGGGGAGAAATCGCCTATCAGGTAGAGGGATCTTTTTTCCAAATTCCTAAGACCTTTACCATCTATGACGACTATGGTGAACAGGTTAGTCAGATCAGTAAAGAAATCTTGACCTTGCTCCCTCGTTTTGAGATTCAGCTTCGGGATGGCTCGAGTTTTGTCATTCGTAAGAAGTTGACCTTCTGGCGAGATAAGTATGAGTTTGATAATCTAGGTCTTCGTATCGAGGGCAATATCTGGGATTTGGATTTCAAATTGCTGGATGATCGAGATCAGCTGATTGCGGAAATTAAGAAGGAACTCTTCCATCTGACCTCTACCTATACCGTAACGGTCCTTGAGGATGCTTATGCAGATCTAATCATTTCCCTCTGTGTCGCCATTGACTATGTGGAGATGCTGGAAAGCCAATCACATTAAACAAGTAAATAAGGAGACAATATGAAACAACTATCTAGTGCACAAGTACGCCAAATGTGGCTTGATTTCTGGGCAACCAAAGGTCACTCTGTAGAACCATCAGTGAGTTTGGTTCCTGTAAATGACCCAACTCTTTTGTGGATCAACTCTGGGGTAGCAACCCTTAAGAAATACTTTGACGGGACTATTATCCCTGAAAATCCACGTATTACCAATGCCCAAAAAGCTATCCGTACCAACGATATCGAGAACGTAGGAAAGACTGCACGTCACCATACCATGTTTGAAATGTTGGGGAACTTCTCTATCGGGGATTACTTCCGTGATGAAGCCATCACTTGGGCTTATGAGCTTTTGACAAGTCCTGAATGGTTTGACTTTCCAGCTGAAAAACTTTATATGACCTACTATCCAGAAGATAAAGATTCATACAACCGCTGGATTGAAGTGGGAGTGGATCCAAGTCATTTGATTCCAATCGAGGACAACTTCTGGGAAATCGGTGCAGGACCTTCTGGACCAGATACAGAGATTTTCTTTGACCGTGGAGAAGCTTTTGACCCAGAAAATATCGGTCTTCGCCTTCTTGCAGAAGACATCGAAAATGACCGTTACATCGAAATCTGGAACATCGTTTTGTCACAATTTAACGCAGACCCTGCTGTTCCACGTAGCGAGTACAAGGAATTGCCACACAAGAACATTGATACGGGCGCTGGTTTGGAGCGCTTGGTGGCAGTTATCCAAGGGGCTAAGACCAACTTCGAAACAGACCTCTTCATGCCAATCATTCGTGAAGTGGAGAAATTGTCTGGTAAGATCTATGACCAAGATGGCGACAACATGAGCTTCAAGGTCATCGCTGACCACATCCGTTCCCTTTCATTTGCCATCGGTGATGGTGCCCTTCCAGGAAATGAAGGTCGTGGTTACGTCCTTCGTCGTCTTCTCCGTCGTGCTTCTATGCATGGTCAAAAGTTGGGTATCAATGAAACTTTCCTTTACAAACTCGTTCCAACTGTTGGGAAAATCATGGAAAGCTACTACCCAGAAGTGCTTGAGAAATGTGACTTTATTGAGAAAATCGTTAAGAGCGAGGAAGAGTCATTTGCCCGTACCCTTCACTCAGGTCAACACTTTGCCCAAGGCATCGTTGCAGACTTGAAAGAAAAAGGTCAATCTGTCATTGCTGGTTCAGATGTATTCAAACTTTATGATACTTATGGATTCCCAGTTGAATTGACAGAAGAAATCGCTGAAGAAGCTGGTATGACTGTGGATCGTGAAGGATTTGAAGCAGCCATGAAAGAACAGCAAGAACGCGCGCGTGCCTCAGCTGTCAAGGGTGGTTCAATGGGGATGCAAAATGAAACCCTTCAAAACATCACAGTGGAAAGCCGCTTTAACTATGAAGCATCTCAATTGTCTTCTAAATTGGTGGCAATCGTGGCTGACAATGCAGAAGTAGAAGCTGTATCAGAAGGAACTGCCTCACTTATCTTTGCGGAAACTCCATTCTACGCTGAAATGGGTGGACAGGTAGCTGACCACGGACAAATTTTGGATGAGTCAGGTAAGGTTGTGGCTACTGTGACAAATGTTCAAAAAGCTCCGAATGGACAAGCACTTCACACTGTTGAAGTCCTTGCACCGCTTGCCTTGAACCAAGAATATACCTTGGCAATTGATAGCAATCGCCGTCACCGTGTCATGAAAAACCACACTGCGACTCACTTACTTCATGCTGCCCTTCACAATATCCTTGGAAACCATGCGACACAAGCAGGATCTCTTAACGAAGTCGAATTCCTTCGCTTTGACTTTACCCACTTCCAAGCTGTAACTGCTGAAGAATTGCGTGCGATTGAACAGCAAGTCAATGAAAAAATCTGGGAAGCTCTTGAAGTGAAGACAGTTGAAACAGATATTGACACTGCTAAAGAAATGGGAGCTATGGCCCTCTTTGGTGAGAAATACGGTAAGGAAGTCCGTGTTGTTACTATCGGTGACTACTCTATCGAGCTTTGTGGTGGTACCCACGTTGGCAACACTTCTGAAATTGGTCTTTTCAAGATTGTCAAAGAAGAAGGAATCGGCTCAGGAACTCGCCGTATCTTGGCAGTGACTGGTAAGGAAGCCTTTGAAGCCTACCGTGAACAAGAAGACGCTCTTAAAGCTGTCGCAGCAACCTTGAAAGCACCTCAACTTAAAGAAGTACCTCACAAGGTAGAAGGACTTCAAGAACAACTTCGTCAACTTCAAAAAGAAAATGCTGAGTTGA
Source organism: Streptococcus sp. UMB0029 (assembly GCF_002871495.1). Lineage (GTDB taxonomy): Bacteria > Bacillota > Bacilli > Lactobacillales > Streptococcaceae > Streptococcus. The sequence continues at coordinate 104,863 of NZ_PNGD01000008.1, read as the reverse complement.
AAGAAAAAGCCGCAGCTGCAGTCGCAGGCGATATCTTCAAGGAAGTTAAGGAAGTCAACGGTTACCGTTATATAGCTAGTCAAGTATCTGTATCAGATGCTGGCGCCCTTCGTACCTTTGCAGATAACTGGAAACAAAAAGACTACTCTGATCTTCTTGTCCTTGTTGCTGCTATTGGTGACAAGGTCAATGTCCTTGTAGCAAGCAAGACAAAAGACCTTCATGCAGGAAACCTTGTTAAAGAATTGGCTCCAATCGTCGATGGACGTGGTGGTGGTAAACCAGACATGGCCATGGCAGGAGGAAGCAACCAAGCTAAAATCCAAGAATTGTTGGATGCAGTAGCAGGTAAATTGTAATCAAGTAATACTCTTCGAAAATCTCTTCAAACAACGTCAGCTTCGCCTTGGATTTTATATGTGACTGACTTCGTCAGTCTTATCTACAACCTCAAAGCAGTGCTTTGAGCAGCCTGCGGCTAGCTTCCTAGTTTGCTCTTTGATTTTCATTGAGTATAAAGATCTATCCATTTGGGTAGGTCTTTTTTGTGAATAGAAAAAAGCCAAATCCGATTGGATCTGGCTTAATAATCATTGGAAATTAGATTGTATTAGCTGCCCAGACACTTACAGATCTTGCTGAGGCTGGGAATTGTCCATAACCTTCCTCATCAATTGTAACTTGACCTTGGTGGTTTCCAAGTAAATCTACAAAGATTTGGTTAGCCCATTCTTGGCCGACAAACATTGATTTGCTGTTTTCTTGGTCATTTGAAATCAAGACTGCGATTGGGGATTGATTTTCAGCACCTGAACGTACCCAACCGATACAGTTAGCATCATCAAAGTAGTCATTTTGTTCTCCATAGGCCAAATCTTTTCGGATGGCTAGGAGGCGGTCAAGGACTTCTTTGAAATCTTGTTGAGCATACTGCCCTGAAATCCCATAGTAGTCTCCGTAAAAGACACATGGAAGGCCATCTTGGCGTAACAGAATGAGGGCATAGGCTGCTGGTTTGAACCATTCTTCAACGGTAGACTCAAGAGCCTGACCACGTTGGGTATCGTGGTTGTCGACAAAGGTTACAGCCTTGTCAGGTTTGAGTTCAACCAAGCTATCTGTGAAAATGCCACGAAGGTCATAGTTTGCGCCAGCTTGACTGGCTTCAAAGAGATTCTGGTGGAGACGAACATCGACAAGGTCAAAGCGTTCTTCCGTTTTTTCAAGATAGTCCAGATTGGCTTCCTTGTCGGGGTTCCAAAATTCACCAAAAACATAGAAATCCTCACCGTATTTTTCCTTCATATCACGGATAAAATTGCGCATGAAGAAAGAGTCAATGTGTTTAACAGCATCTAAGCGGAAACCAGCTACACCAGTCGTTTCCATGAACCAGTCAGCCCAGTCATAGATATTTTGGATGACTTCAGGATGTTTAAAGTCTAGGTCGGCATACATGAGGTAGTCGTAGTTTCCGTTTTCGTTATCGACCAATTCCTCGTTGGCCCAGCCCTTGTTGTCTCCTTGAATCAGATAAATCCCAGACTTACGGCGTTTGGCATCGTAGTCTGTACCTGTGAAGTGGTACCAGTGCCAGTGGAAGCCATTGTAGGTATCTTGGCGACCATCGAAGGTAAAACTAGTCCAGCCATTGATGGTGAAGGGTTCTCCAAGTTCAACTGTACGGTCTACAGGATCCACTTCAATAACTTGAAAGGCTTCCCTGTGATCGGCAGCAGCCTTATGGTTGAGAACTACATCGGCCATAGGCTGGATTCCCTGTGCTTTTAGGGCTTGAATGGCTTGAAGATAGTCTTCTTTGAAGCCATACTTAGTGCGAACAGTCCCTTTTTGGTTAAACTCTCCTAGGTCGAATAAGTCATAGACCCCATAGCCAACATCTTTTTCGTTGGTCGCCTTAAAAGCTGGTGGCATCCAGACATGACTGATACCGAGATCAGCTAGGTGTGGAGCATCTTCAGCCAGACGCGTCCAGTGCTGTCCGTCGTGGGGCAGATACCATTCAAAGTATTGCATGAGTGTGTGATTTTGCATGATGTTTCCTCTTACTTGTCAATCTTGTTCTTTATTCTATCATAAAGTATCTCTCAACGCAAACGTTTGCGTAATACTGAATAATAAGTTTTTGACTATTTTATATAAAGTGTTGATTTTTTTGTATCAAAGTGCTAGTATAATGGTATATAAAACAGATAAAGAGAGGAGATTTCTCATGATTGAATTTCAAAATGTTAGTAAGTTGTATGGTGATAAAGAGGCCTTGAGCAATCTCAATTTGCAGATTGAAAATGGGGAGATTATGGGCTTGATTGGCCATAATGGGGCTGGAAAATCGACCACTATAAAATCCTTAGTCAGTATTATTTCGCCCAGCAGTGGTCGTATTTTGGTAGATGGATTGGATTTATCGGAAAATCGCTTGGCTATTAAACGAAAGATTGGCTACGTAGCAGACTCGCCTGACTTATTTTTACGCTTAACGGCCAATGAATTTTGGGAATTGATTGCCTCATCCTATGATTTGAGCAGCTCTGACTTGGAGGCTAGTCTAGCTAGGCTATTGAACGTTTTTGATTTTGCTGAAAACCGCTATCAGGTTATTGAAACCCTTTCTCACGGAATGCGTCAGAAAGTCTTTGTCATTGGGGCACTCTTGTCTGATCCTGATATTTGGGTCTTGGACGAACCCTTGACTGGTTTGGATCCTCAGGCTGCCTTTGATTTGAAGCAAATGATGAAGGAGCATGCACAAAAAGGTAAGACAGTCTTGTTTTCAACTCATGTCCTAGAGGTGGCAGAGCAAGTCTGTGATCGGATTGCCATTTTAAAAAAGGGGCATTTGATTTATTGTGGTAAGGTAGAGGACTTGAGAAAAGACCATCCAGACCAGTCTTTGGAGAGTATCTACCTTAGCCTTGCCGGTAGAAAAGAGGAGGTTTCAGATGCGTCTCAAGGTCATTAAAAAATTAGTTGATATCAATATCCTCTATTCATCTCAAGAAGCTAATCTGGCTAACCTACGAAAGAAGCAGGCTAAGAATCCTGGGAAAAAAGTAAATGTTTCCGCTAGAGTCCTAAGTTCTTACATTTTTTCCAGTCTCTTGATGCTCATCATGTTTATAAATATAGCCTTTCGTTTTCCTTTTGAGGAAAGGCCAAGTTTTTTTAGTACCATGGTTGCTATTTTACTGGTGCTTGCCTTTTCAACTTCTTTCACTGCATTTTACAATGTCTTTTATGAGAGTAAGGACTTGGCATCGTATAGGCCCTATGCCTTTAAAGAATCAGAGATTATAATTGCTAAAGGACTGTCTGTTCTCTTGCCAGCTCTAGCTGGAATTGTACCAATCCTAGCTTATTTTCTAGTCCTCTATATTAGGCTAGCTCCTTCTCTTTGGCTGGGCTTGCCTTTGATGCTACTGTCCTTGGCCCTATTATTTGTCTCTGTGACTCTAGTGATGGTAGTGGCAGTACATTTCTTGGCTCAGACTAGGGTCTTCAGAAAGTATCAGTCTATTTTTTCCAATGTGATGATTGGGATAGGAGTTCTCATACCTTTAATATTTGTCCTCTTTCTACAGTCGACTTTTGGAAGTATTGTTGACAAAGTTAGAGACATTCCATTTCTCCTTTATCCTCTTCATCTCTTTTACAAAATAGCAGTGACTCCTTTTTCGACAGAAGCCATCTTGGGTTTGCTCGCTTGGATAACTCTAACTGTCTTCTTGCTTTACCTGACCAAAAAGAAGGTTCTTCCTCATTTTTATGACGTGATCCTACTTAATAGTGAGGAGAAGGTCAAAAAAGAACGTCGCAGCAAGGAGAGAATTTCAACTACTAATAAAAAGGGATTTTTCCGTATGGTTTTACGCTACCACCTCACCCTCTTGGGACAGGGGACTGGCGTGATTACAGTGCTTTTTACAAGTGCTTTCCTTCCTTATCTCATGATGATCGGTCTGATTTCCAAAATCCGAGATTCTCAGATAGTTCCAGATATTCATCCTCCATACTGGTTACCCTTGTTTTTTATAGCTCTCTTTATAGCAGTTGTCAATAACAATATCACCAGCCTGCATTCAATTGCCTTGTCCTTGGAGAGGGAAAATGTTGATTTTCTTAAGAGTTTACCCTTTGACTTTGCTCGTTATGTGAAAGTGAAATTTTGGATTATATTTGCTGTCCAGTCCTTTTTACCAGTTCTGACTTTACTTGGTCTTTCTCTATATCTAGGCTTGCCCATCCTTTCGATGATTTACCTTCTTGTAGTTTGGATCCTTGCCAGTGTCATCCTTTCTTGCCACCATTACCTTAAGGACGTGAAAAATTTGTCAACCAATTGGAGTAACATTACGGACCTGGTGAACCGTTCAAATCGTATAGTAGCAATTGTTTTGATTTTGGTTTATAGTGCAATCTTAATGGCCCTTGTAATAGGGAGCTTATTCTTGGTTCAGTCTCTCGCCCCTGTCCTTGCCATCAGCTTGGGAGTAGGAGTTCTTATCCTCTTGCTTGGTCTTGCTATTTTTAGCTATCGTTACTACCTATCACGCATATTGGCAGAAATAGAAAAAAGATGAGATAGTTGGTCGCTTGCTTGATAAATTCAATTCGACAAACGCTTTTATAGTTTGTTAGAATGTAGTTGTAAATGATTAAGATTGGTAATCAAAAATATATAGGGAGGAATGTTTTGAATAAGAAATATAACATAGTTCTATTTTTGTTGTTTATAGTTTATTTATTTGGATATTTTTCAATTTCAAAAACGTTAATTCCTATAATGTGTGTGATCCAAGTATTTTTGATAGAACATATATTTAGAGTTCAAAATAGGATTATTCAGATAGGTGAAATGATAATTATTGTTGCTTCTATAATATTATTTATTGATAGTATATTGAGTTTGTAACAAAAGGCTTCTCTATAAAATCAAATATTCCAGATACCTGCTGAAGCTGATTTATATCCTCATATTTCTTCTACCTTTGTCACTAAATTTGACAGACACATATTTCTGATACAACCTCTCTACCTATAATCTCACAGTTAACCTGAGGCTAGTTTCCTAGTTTGCTATTTGATTTTCATTGATAAAAAGAAATGCTCCTCCACGATGGAAGAGCATTTTTTATTGTGATTCTTACACAAATATTTCTAATTTTTTATTAGTATAGTATACTATTTTTTAAAATGAAAGTAAAAAGCAGGGGTTGTTTCTTTTTTGAGAATTGTCACAAAATTTGCTATAATAGTGACTATGAATAGAATAAGAGTCAGCAAAAGGATTGAAAAAAAGCTTGCCAAAGGTCTGGTTTTACTAGAAGCCAGCGATCTTGAGAATGTCAATCTTAAGGATCAGGAGGTAGAAGTCTATCGTCAAGAAGGCACCTTTCTTGGGACTGCCTACCTTTCCCAGCAAAATAAGGGCTTGGGCTGGTTTGTTAGCACAGACAAGGTGACCTTTAATCAAGATTTCTTTGAAACACTGTTTAGACAAGCTAAAGAAAAGAGAAGTGCCTACTATCAAGATGATTTGACAACTGCCTTTCGTCTCTTCAACCAAGAGGGAGATGGTTTTGGTGGTCTGACAGTGGACCTTTATGGCGACTATGCTGTCTTTTCTTGGTATAACTCTTATGTTTATCAGATTCGTCAGACCATCTCAGAAGCCTTTAGACAGGTTTTTCCTGAGGTTTTAGGAGCATATGAGAAGATCCGCTTTAAGGGTTTGGACTATGAATCTGCCCATGTTTATGGCCAAGAAGCACCTGACTTTTTCACTGTTTTGGAAAATGGTGTCCTCTATCAAGTCTTTATGAATGATGGCTTGATGACAGGAATTTTTCTAGACCAGCATGAGGTTCGTGGTAGTCTGGTCGATGGTTTAGCTATGGGCAAATCCTTGCTCAATATGTTTTCTTATACAGCAGCCTTTTCAGTGGCTGCGTCCATGGGGGGAGCTAGCCAGACTACTTCGGTTGACCTAGCTAAACGTTCACGAGAATTGTCTCAAGCGCATTTTCAGGCTAATGGAATCAGCACCGACGACCATCGTTTTATAGTCATGGATGTCTTTGAGTATTTCAAATATGCCAAACGAAAAGGCTTGACCTACGATGTGATTGTCCTAGATCCGCCTAGCTTTGCTCGGAACAAAAAACAAACGTTCTCTGTAGCCAAGGATTATCACAAGTTGATTTCCCAGAGTCTTGAGATTTTAAATCCGGGAGGGATTATCATTGCTAGTACCAATGCTGCCAATGTTTCCCGTCAGAAATTTACAGAACAAATTGATAAAGGCTTTGCAGGAAGAAGTTACCAGATTTTAAACAAATACGGTCTTCCAGCAGATTTCGCCTATAATAAAAAAGATGAAAGTAGTAATTACCTCAAGGTGATTAGTATGAAGGTTAGTAAATGAAATTAATCGTTTCAGTAATGCCAAGAAGTTTAGAGGAGGCTCAGGCTCTGGATGCCACGAGGTATCTGGATGCCGACATCATTGAATGGCGTGCCGACTATCTGCCTAAGGAAGCGATTTTGCAGGTAGCTCCAGCTATTTTTGAAAAATTCGCAGGCCGTGAGTTGGTTTTCACTCTGCGAACTCGCGCTGAAGGGGGAGAAATTGACCTTTCTCCAGAAGAATATATCCATCTAATAAAGGAAGTGGCGCAACTCTATCAACCAGACTATATTGATTTTGAGTACTATAGCTACAAGGATGTTTTTGAGGAAATGCTGGACTTCCCAAATCTCGTTTTGAGTTACCACAATTTCCAAGAAACGCCTGAAAATATGATGGAAATCTTGTCAGAGTTGACGAGCTTAAATCCAAAACTTGTCAAGGTTGCGGTGATGGCTCACACGGAGCAGGATGTGCTAGACTTGATGAACTATACACGAGGCTTTAAAACTCTCAATCCTGAACAGGAATATGTAACCATTTCTATGGGTAAGGTGGGCAAGGTCTCTCGTATCACTGCGGATGTGACTGGTTCTAGCTGGTCCTTTGCTAGTCTAGATGAGGCAAGTGCTCCAGGTCAGATTTCTCTAGCTAACATGAAAAAAATCAGGGAGATTTTAGATGAAGCTTGATGGCTATACACGTTTAGCTGCCGTTGTTGCCAATCCTATTAAGCATTCTATTTCCCCTTTTATTCACAATAGTGCCTTTGAGGCGACAGCTACCAATGGTGCTTATGTGGCTTGGGAGATTGATGCAGCTGACTTGGCAGAAACAGTGGCCAATATTCGTCGCTACCAGATGTTTGGCATTAACCTGTCCATGCCCTATAAGGAGCAAGTGATTCCATATTTGGATGAACTGAGTGACGAAGCGCGCTTGATCGGTGCGGTCAATACGGTTGTCAATGAGAATGGCAATTTAATTGGATATAATACAGATGGCAAGGGATTTTTTAAGAGCTTGCCTTCTTTTACAATTACAGGTAAGAAGATGACCCTGCTGGGTGCAGGGGGTGCGGCCAAGTCTATCTTGGCGCAAGCCATTTTGGACGGAGTCAGTCAGATTTCGCTCTTTGTTCGTTCAGTTTCTATGGAAAAAACAAGACCTTACCTAGACAAGTTACAGGAGCAGACAGGCTTTAAAGTGGACTTGTATGCTTTAGAAGATGTTTCTGAACTGCAAGCAAGGATTGCTGAGTCGGACTTATTAGTTAATGCCACTAGTGTGGGGATGGATGGACAGTCATCTCCAGTTCCTGAAAACATAGTCTTACCAGAACCTCTCTTAGTAGCAGATATCATTTACAAGCCTTTTGAGACGCCATTTTTGAAATGGGCCAGAAGTCAGGGCAATCCAGCGGTCAATGGTCTGGGAATGTTGCTTTATCAAGCTGCAGAAGCTTTTCAACTATGGATAGGCAAGGAAATGCCGACAGAAGAGATTTGGCAGTCCTTAACAGAAAAATACCAATAAAGAAAGGGAGACTCTCCTATGAAAATCAGAATCGATATTCCTCATCATCCTTATGATATTCAGATTGAAAAAGGTTGTCTGGCTCAGGCTGGTCAATGGTTGCGAGAACTCTGGCAACCGCAAAAAGTGGTCATTGTGACAGATAACCATGTAGCCTCTCTCTATGCAGAGAAGGTCAAACTCAGCCTAGAAGATGCTGGTTTTCAGGTAGCAGTATTTGACTTTTTGGAAGGGGAAGAAAGAAAGAATTTAACCACTGTCCAGAAAGTCTATGAATTTTTAGTCAAGCAAGGTCTGACTCGTAGCGATGGAATCGTGGCTCTTGGTGGCGGTGTCGTTGGGGATCTGGCTGGTTTTGTAGCCTCTACCTATATGCGGGGCATTCACTTTGTTCAGATTCCGACCAGCTTGACAGCTCAGGTGGATTCTTCTATCGGCGGAAAGACGGGTGTTAACACTCCATTCGCTAAGAATATGGTGGGTACCTTTGCCCAACCAGATGGAGTTCTGATCGATCCGCTTGTCCTTGAAACCCTCGGACAAAGAGAACTGATTGAAGGGATGGGTGAGGTCATCAAGTATGGCTTGATTGAGGATCCAGCACTTTGGGCTCTCTTGACGGAGCTAGATGGTTCTGTAGAGAGCATTTTGGAACATGCAGAAACCTTGATTGAACATTCTTGTCAGGTTAAGCGCAAGATGGTGGTTGAGGATGAGTTGGACAATGGTGTTCGCCTTTATCTCAACTTTGGTCACACTATTGGCCATGCCATCGAAGCGACTGCAGGTTATGGCAAGGTCATGCATGGAGAAGCTGTGGCCATGGGCATGGTACAGATTTCCAAAGTTGCTGAGGAAAAAGGCCTTATGCCAGCTGGCATAACCCAATCTATCACAGAGATGTGTCAGAAATTTGGTTTGCCAGTTAACTATGAAAACTGGGATGTTGACAAGCTTTATCAGGCTCTTACTCATGACAAGAAAGCGCGTGGCAATACCTTGAAATTGGTCTTGGTGCCAGAGCTCGGCTCAGCGACCATTCACTTAGTTTCTCTGGAAGAGATGAAAGGCTACTTGGTAAAATAAGGAGAGTGTATGAGATATTTAACTGCAGGAGAATCACACGGCCCTCGTCTGACAGCTATTATTGAAGGAATTCCAGCTGGACTTCCTTTGACAGCTGAGGATATCAATGGGGACCTTAAACGCCGTCAGGGTGGTTACGGTCGAGGCGGTCGTATGAAGATTGAGAGTGACCAGGTTATCTTTACTTCGGGCGTTCGTCACGGGAAGACGACAGGGGCTCCTATTACCATGGATGTCATCAATAAGGACCACCAAAAATGGCTGGACATTATGTCTGCTGAGGACATCGAAGACCGCCTGAAAAGCAAACGAAAAATCACTCATCCACGTCCAGGTCATGCCGACTTGGTTGGGGGCATCAAGTACCGTTTTGATGATTTAAGAAATTCTTTGGAGCGCTCATCTGCTCGTGAAACCACTATGCGGGTGGCAGTTGGAGCGGTAGCTAAACGCCTCTTGGCTGAGCTGGATATAGAGATCGCCAACCATGTCGTGGTCTTTGGTGGCAAGGAAATCGATGTACCTGAGAATCTGACAGTGGCTGAGATTAAGGAACTAGCTGCCCAGTCTGAAGTTTCTATTGTCAACCAAGAACGAGAACAGGAGATCAAGGACTATATTGACCAAATCAAGCGTGACGGTGATACCATCGGTGGGGTTGTCGAGACAGTCGTCGGAGGTGTTCCAGTCGGCCTAGGTTCCTATGTACAATGGGACAGAAAATTGGATGCGCGATTGGCCCAAGCAGTTGTCTCTATCAATGCCTTTAAAGGAGTGGAATTTGGTCTTGGATTTGAAGCTGGTTACCGTAAGGGTAGCCAAGTTATGGACGAAATTCTCTGGTCCAAAGAAGACGGCTATACTCGCCGTACTAACAATCTGGGCGGTTTTGAAGGTGGTATGACTAATGGGCAACCCATTGTTGTTCGTGGAGTCATGAAACCCATTCCCACTCTCTACAAACCACTTATGAGTGTGGATATCGAGACTCACGAACCTTACAAGGCAACTGTGGAGAGAAGTGATCCGACTGCTCTCCCAGCTGCAGGAGTGGTCATGGAAGCCGTTGTGGCTACGGTTCTAGCACAAGAAATCCTCGAAAAATTCTCATCAGACAATCTTGAGGAATTAAAAGAAGCAGTGGCCAAACACCGAGACTATACAAAGAACTATTAAGGAGTTCCTATGGCAAAAACAATCTATATCGCAGGTCTTGGGTTAATTGGTGCCTCTATGGCCCTAGGCATCAAACGCGATCATCCAGATTATGAAATTTTAGGTTATAATCGCAGTCAAGCTTCGAGAGATATCTCCTTGAAAGAAGGCATGATTGACCGTGCAACGGATGATTTTGCCAGTTTTGCTCCTTTGGCAGATATCATCATTCTCAGCTTGCCAATCAAACAAACTATTTCTTTCATTAAGGAATTGGCCAACTTGGACTTGAAAGAAGGCGTGATTATCTCAGATGCTGGTTCGACCAAGTCAACCATTGTGGATGCGGCGGAGCAATATTTGGCTGGCAAACCTGTTCGCTTTGTTGGGGCTCATCCCATGGCTGGTAGTCACAAGACAGGGGCTGCTTCTGCGGATGTCAATCTTTTTGAAAATGCCTATTATATCTTTACACCTTCAAGCCTGACAGGTCAGGACACGCTTGAGGAAATGAAGGATTTACTGTCAGGTCTTCATGCTCGTTTTATCGAGATTGATGCCAAGGAGCATGATCGTGTCACTTCTCAGATTAGCCATTTTCCTCATATTCTGGCTTCTAGTCTTATGGAGCAGACCGCGGTTTATGCTCAAGAACATGAGATGGCAAGGCGCTTTGCGGCAGGTGGTTTTCGAGATATGACTCGGATTGCGGAAAGCGAGCCAGGGATGTGGACTTCTATTCTCTTGTCCAATCGTGAAACCATTCTAGATCGAATTGCGGATTTCAAGGAGCGCTTAGATGAGGTTGGACAAGCCATCAGCAAGGGAGATGAGGAGAAAATCTGGAACTTTTTCAACCAAGCGCGTGAGCAACGGCAGGCCATGGAAATCCATAAGCGTGGTGGTGTGGATAGTTCTTATGACCTCTATGTCGACGTTCCCGATGAAGAAGATGTCATCTTGAGGATTTTGGAACTGCTACGTGGAACTTCCTTGGTTAACATCCACATCAACGAGGAAAACCGTGAAGATATTCACGGGATTCTACAAATTTCATTTAAAAATGCTCAAGATTTAGAACGAGCCGAGCACCTGATAACAGAAAACACAGACTACACAGTCGTTATCAAATAAGGAGAAAATCATGTCAAATATTTACGATAGTGCAAACGAACTCAGTCGCGGTCTACGCGAATTACCAGAATACAAGGCTGTTAAAGCAGCTAAAGATGCGATTGCAGCAGATGCTGAGGCGAGCAAAATCTTTACAGAATATGTTGCTTTCCAAGAGGAAATTCAAGGACTAGCCCAGACAGGTCAAATGCCAGATGCATCCTTCCAAGCGAAGATGGAAAACTTTGGCAAGCAGATTCAAGGAAATAGCCTCTTGTCAGAATTCTTTACCAAGCAACAACAATTGGCAATTTACCTTTCTGACATTGAAAAAATTGTTTTCGAACCAGTTTCAGAATTGCTAAAATAAGAAAATAACTATCATAAAGTCAGGAATTTTTAAGGAATTTCTGGCTTTTTATGATAAAATAAGTAAAAGTATTGCAAGTATGAGGTCCAGTATGAAACTAAAAACAAACATTCGCCACTTACACGGCAGTATCCGCGTTCCAGGTGACAAGTCTATCAGCCACCGTTCCATTATTTTTGGAAGTTTGGCTGAGGGTGAGACTAAGGTTTATGATATTCTGCGGGGTGAGGACGTCCTTTCGACCATGCAGGTTTTTCGTGACCTTGGTGTTGAAATTGAGGATAAAGATGGGGTTATTACCATTCAAGGTGTGGGCATGGACGGCTTAAAAGCGCCACAAAATGCCCTTGATATGGGAAATTCTGGAACCTCGATTCGCCTGATTTCAGGTGTCCTTGCTGGCGCAGACTTCGAAGTAGAAATGTTCGGAGACGATAGTCTTTCCAAACGTCCTATGGACCGTGTGACGATTCCTCTGAAAAAAATGGGCGTCAGTATTTCAGGGCAAACTGAGCGAGACCTGCCTCCTCTTCACTTAAAGGGGGCTAAAAATTTAACACCTATTCAGTATGAGTTGCCAATCGCCTCTGCCCAAGTTAAATCAGCCTTGGTGTTTGCAGCCTTGCATGCTCAGGGTCAATCAGTTATTATCGAAAAAGAATGCACCCGTAACCATACTGAAGATATGTTGCAACAATTTGGTGGTCATTTAAGTGTAGAGGGCAAGAAAATCACAGTCCAAGGGCCACAAAAATTGACAGGACAAAAGGTGGTCGTGCCAGGAGATATTTCCAGTGCAGCCTTTTGGTTGGTCGCAGGTTTAATTGTTCCAAACTCTCGTGTAGTACTGCAGAATGTTGGTATCAATGAAACGCGTACTGGTATTATTGATGTCATTCGCGCCATGGGTGGAAAATTGGAAATAACTGAAATCGACCCAGTCGCTAAATCCGCTACCTTGATTGTTGAGTCTTCTGACCTCAAAGGAACAGAGATTGGTGGTGCTTTGATTCCACGTTTGATAGATGAATTGCCCATTATTGCCCTTCTGGCGACCCAAGCTCAAGGTGTAACAGTTATCAAGGATGCTGAGGAGCTAAAGGTTAAGGAAACAGACCGCATTCAGGTTGTGGCAGACGCTTTAAATAGCATGGGAGCAGATATCACCCCTACAGCAGATGGAATGATTATCAAAGGAAAATCAGCCCTTCACGGTGCTAGAGTCAATACTTTTGGTGACCACCGTATTGGCATGATGACAGCCATCGCGGCTCTCTTGGTTGCAGATGGAGAGGTGGAGCTTGACCGTGCAGAAGCCATCAATACCAGCTATCCTAGCTTCTTTGATGATTTGGAGAGCTTGATTCATGGCTAAGGTATTACTAGGATTTATGGGGGCTGGCAAATCGACTATTGCCAGAGGTTTAGACCCTAATTACCTTGATATGGATGCCCTGATTGAGGAGCGCTTAGGTATGTCCATTGCGGAATTTTTCTCGGAAATGGGAGAAGAGGTCTTTCGACAGGTAGAGTCAGAAGTATTAGCTGAGTTACTACAAAGAGATCAAGTTGTGTCAACTGGTGGGGGAGTGGTTATTTCTCAGCGAAATCGTGACTTACTAAAGACCAATTCTGATAACATCTATCTGAAAGCTGATTTTGAAATCCTCTACCACCGTATCGCTGCTGATAAGGACAATCAGCGTCCGCTTTTTCTAAATAATAGTAAGGAAGAACTTGCAGCTATTTTCCAAGAAAGACAGGCTTGGTATGAGGAAGTGGCTAGTCGGATTTTGGATGTGACCAAGCTAAGCCCAGAGGAAATTATAGAGGAACTGAGATGAAAATTGCTTATCTAGGTCCCAAGGGATCATTTTCACATCACGTTGTGCAGACAGCTTTTCCTCATGAGGAATTGCAGGCCTTTGCCAATATTACAGATGTCATCAAGGCCTATGAGCAAGGCTTGGTGGACTATTCTGTGGTGCCAGTTGAAAATTCTATCGAGGGTAGTGTTCATGAAACCTTGGACTACCTTTTTCATCAGGCTCGTATCCAAGCAGTGGCAGAAATTGTTCAACCTATTCATCAGCAGTTGATGGTGGTTCCAGGTCATACTAAAATTGAAAAGATTTTTTCTCATCCACAGGCCTTGGCGCAAGGAAAGAAATTCATCGATGAAGAGTATCCAGAGGCCAAAATTGAGGTGACTGCTAGTACAGCTTATGCGGCCCGCTTTATTTCCGAACATCCAGACCAGCCTTATGCAGCCATTGCACCAAGAAGTTCTGCCGAAGAATATGGCTTGGAACTGATTGCCGAGGATATTCAGGAAATGGAAGCCAATTTCACACGTTTTTGGGTTCTGGGAGCTGAAAAGCCTAGTATCCCCTTGCAAGCACAAACTGAGAAAATGACTTTGGCCTTGACCTTACCTGACAACCTTCCAGGTGCACTTTATAAGGCCCTGTCGACCTTTGCTTGGAGAGGAATTGACCTGACAAAAATTGAAAGTCGGCCACTCAAGACAGCACTGGGAGAATACTTTTTCATTATCGATGTGGATTATACTGATCAGGCCTTGGTCCACTTTGCCCAAAAAGAATTAGAAGCCATTGGAATCCAGTATAAAATTCTAGGTGCCTATCCTATTTATCCAATATCAGACCATGGAAAGGAGAGAAGATGAGGAAAGAAAATCCTTTAAGCCATCATGAGCAGTTACGTTATGACTATCTTTTTAAGAACATTCATTACCTCAATGAGCGAGAGAAAAAAGAGTTTGCTTACCTGAAAGGTAAGTTAAATATGGCTAGTGGTAGTGAAGATTCTTCAGAAATTCATAATGAAAATCATGATATGGAAGAGTCTTTTATGGAACCAATAAATCAGTCTCCTCTTCCATCCTATGGTAACCGTAGTCGTGCAAAAAAATACCAGAAAAGTCATTCTCTTCCAAAGGTTAAACCAAAAAAACGCAAGATTCGTTGGGGTCGTATTTTTGCTGGACTGCTCGCCCTTTTAGCCTGTGTCGGTTTTGGAATGATTTTCATGTTCCTAAAAGGATATTCAAATGCTGATTCAAACAAACCTGCAAATGCTAAGGCAGCTCAAGTAGAAGTCTTTAATGGTCAAGATACCAAGGATGGGGTTAATATTTTGATTATGGGAACGGATGGACGGATTGGTCAAAATAGTGCTGAAACGAGAACGGACTCGATTATGGTCCTAAACGTCGGTGGATCAGATAAGAAAATCAAGCTGGTCAGCTTCATGCGTGATAATTTGGTTTATATAGATGGTTACATCCAAGTGATTAACGGTAGAAAACAGACGGATAACAAGTTAAACGTAGCCTATGAGTTAGGAGAACAAGAGGGGCAAAGAGGGGCAGAGATGGTTCGTCAAGTCTTGAAAGATAATTTTGACTTGGACATTAAGTATTACGCCTTGGTTGATTTTCAGGCCTTTGCAACTGCTATTGACACTCTATTCCCAGATGGGGTGACAATTGATGCTCAGTTTTCAACATTGAATGGGCGTCCATTAACAGAAGCTACGGTGGGAGATGACTTACATGCTACGGAAACAGAGTCTCCAACCCAGACTATTAAAGTCGGGAAACAGCAGATGAATGGTTCGACCTTGCTCAATTATGCTCGCTTCCGTGATGATGATGAAGGTGATTACGGTCGTACCAAGAGACAACAGCAAGTGTTGACAGCTGTTCTGCAACAACTCAAGGATCCAACTAAACTCTTTACTGGATCAGAAGCACTTGGTAAGGTCTTTGGCATGACCTCTACGAATGTTCCTTATAGTTTCCTACTGACTAATGGCTTATCCTTCCTGGATGGAGCGAAAAATGGCATTGAGAGATTAACGGTTCCAGAACTAGGTGATTGGATCGATGCCTATGATGTCTATGGAGGCTTGGGTTTGCTGGTTGATCAAAACAAATATCAGAATAAATTATCTCAGATGGGCTTGAGATAAAATAAGATAGGAGAATCAAAGTCTGAAGGCTATTTATCTAGCAATCAGGCTTTGATTTTTTACAGTCTGCAATAGATTTTCACCCCGTATTTGTGGTATAATGAAACGATACGATAGAAAGAATAATGAACAATATGACTGATTTAAAAGCAATTCAGGCTCGAAGTCTGGAGATGGCTGAATATTTTGTGGCCTTTTGTAAAGAACATGATTTGCTCTGTTATCTCTGTGGCGGAGGGGCTATTGGTACCCTTCGAAACAAGGGCTTTATTCCTTGGGACGACGACCTAGACTTTTTTATGCCTCGTAAAGATTATGAGAGATTAGCAGAATTATGGCCTCGTTATGCAGATGAGCGTTATTTCTTGTCAAAGAGTAACAAGGATTTTGTAGACCGCAATCTTTTTATTACTATTCGTGACAAGGAAACGACCTGTATCAAACCTTATCAGCAGGATTTGAATTTGCCACATGGTCTTGCCTTGGATGTCTTGCCTTTGGATTATTATCCGAAAAATCCAGCTGAGCGGAAAAAACAGGTTCGCTGGGCCTTGATCTATTCACTCTTTTGTGCGCAAACTATTCCAGAAAAGCATGGTGCACTTATGAAATGGGGAAGTCGTATTTTACTGGGATTGACTCCAAAATCTCTCCGTTATCGCATTTGGAAAAAAGCTGAGAAAGAAATGACTAAATATGGTCTCGCTGAAAGCGATGGCATTACAGAATTATGCTCAGGTCCTGGCTATATGAGAAACAAGTACCCAATCGCTTCTTTTGAAGATAATCTTTTCTTGCCATTTGAAGGGACAGAGTTGCCTATTCCAATCGGCTATGATGCCTATCTTAGCACTGCTTTTGGAGATTATATGACGCCACCACCAGCAGACAAGCAAGTACCACATCATGATGCTGTCATCGCTGATATGGATAAGTCTTATACGGAATACAAGGGAGAATATGGAACATGATGGGTGAAAAAATAAGTGTTATTGTTCCAGTATACAATGTAGAAAGCTATCTGGAACGATGTGTGGAGTCAATTCTTCAACAGACTTATACCAATTTTGAACTAATCCTAATAAATGATGGGTCTACTGATTCTAGTGGACAAATCTGTAATCATTTAGCAAATCAGTATGAAAATATCAAGGTTTACCATATCGAAAATGCTGGTGTTTCTAATGCCAGAAATGTTGGAATTCAGCTAGCAACAGGTGCTTGGATCACCTTTATTGATAGCGATGATTTCGTTACCCAGGATTACCTAGCTACTTTAGCTAGTGCAGTTGAGGGAGAACATGTAGGTTTTGTGATTGCTCCTCTACACCATATCAAAAATGGAATAGTGACAGACTTACCCTTGTATTCTGGTAGAAAAGAACTTTGGTCAACAGAAGAAACCATGAAAGAATTACTGATGACCACTAAGACCTCATTCTTTCCAGTCGCAAAACTATTTAAGAGAGGCCTGCTGGCAGATGGTAAATTTAATACAGACTACCATCTAGCAGAAGATGCCTTATTTTTAACGGAATTGCTACTAAAGACAAGATGTAGTAGCATATTTATTGACAAACCAATTTATTATTATGATCATCGTGAGGGAAGTGCGACAACATCTGTTAATCGGTATGTATTTGATACGATAGAAGTTTATAAGAACATCATTACTCAAGTATCACAAGTATTTCCTAATTTAAAATATGAATTAAAAAATAGAGAATGTTGGTCGTATATCACAGTTTACGATAAAATTATCTTTACTTCATCTGAACAGTATCAAAAGGAGAAAGTCGACCTAAGGGCTTGGATTATTCAGCATCGATACGAAATCTGGAAGGATGCTTATTTCACTAGATTTCGTAAGATAGCTGTCTTGTCACTTGTCTTTTCTCCATGGATATATAAAAAAATTGTTGGATTCAGAAACTAATATTATGAGAAGGAGTTGAAAATGAATTTTTCAAAAATGGATGAATACTTTGAAAAATCAAAACTATGGATTGCATATCTCTTTGTTTTCATTTCGATTTTAAGTATGAGTTCACTGGTTTATAAGATAGCAAATCCCCTTTATAAAGGATTGTCAGCGATTGTAGTGCTTTATATTTGCTATACCTTATTGTTTAAGTGGAAAAAAATCACAGTAGATCGTAAATTTCTATCCTTATTTGGTCTATTAGCAGGAAGTCATCTGTTATCTGCTATTTTTAATCGCTCTGGACATTTGATTGGAAATGTGATTGAGATTCTCTTTATGGTAACCTATATTTTATTATTTACCATGTTAGAATCAGGTCAATTAAAGAAATTATTTGATTGGCTTGCATACACTATTCAACTTGTTTCTTTTTCTTCTGCGATTTTTGCATTTACATTATTAGTGAGTAAGGTACTTATCCTATTTAAAATTGGACAGCAATCTTATTACTATGGTGTTATGAATGGGCGTTTGTGGGGAATTGTCAATCCCAATGCTAGTGCGATATTTTCATACATTAGCATTATTTTGGCTATGTATTTGATTCATAAAGGAAGTAAATATTCTGTTTATCTAAAACTGAATAATGTGATTCAATTAGTTTATTTTGCAACCATGCAAAGTAGAGGAGCTTTATTATCTTTAGTGTTAATGCTTGGGTTTTATAGTTTCTTTATTAACAGGGGCAAGTTAGCTAAGCGATTTCTAATCTTTATAGTTTCTGCTTTACTCGTTTCTGCTGCTAATATCGGATTGAGTTATGTAACCTCTATTTACATATCCTCAGGGAAAGCAACTGTATTAGACTTAAATAAAGGACAATCTTATGCAGAAACGGATTCTTCAGTTATAAAAAAAACAGGTGAACTTCATCTAATAGAAACAACACCTAGTGGTAGAACTTATATTTGGAAAAATGCTATAAAAATGGGAAGTGAGAAACCAATTTTTGGTTATGGTGTAAGGAATGTTCCAGATTATTACACAAAATATTTCAGTAAATTTGAGATTCAAAATTCTCTTATTGGTGGAAATTTCCATAATATTTTTGTAACCATATTTGTTAGTTCTGGAATTTTAGGTTTAGTATCCTTTCTACTTCTACTAGGATATATAATTAAGCGCTTTTTGACTTATTTGATTGTTTCTAAAAAGAACTCTGAAAAGTTGATTATGATTCTTTTCTTTGGCATCTTGTTCGGTCAATTGTTTGAAAGTCAGATTATGTACTCAACTAACTTTATTAATATTATCTTTTGGTTGATTATTGGTTATGGATTAGTTGTTTGCAAACGTGATGAAGGTATTCGTTATCAGGAAGTAACTGATATTAGAGAGATTCAACAGATGGAACTAGGAATCATGGAATACATTCATGAAATTTGTCAGAAAATTGGTGTCAAATATTTCCTAGCTTATGGCAGTCTTATCGGTGCGGTTCGTCATAAAGGTTTTATTCCTTGGGATGATGATATGGATATCTGTATGTTACGAGAAGATTATGAAAAGTTGCAAGACTACCTTATCTCTAACCCTGACGAACGTTACGAAGTGATGTCTTATAAAAATAATCTCAACTATGTCTATCCCTTCATGAAAGTGCAGGATAATCAAACTTATTTGTTAGAAGAAGATGTTCGAATTGATTCCAATATGGGGATTTATGTAGATATTTTCCCTGTAGATGGTTACGAGGATGATTCTGTTTTTAAAGATAAAATGACAAGGCTTATAAAAAAACGTCAATTAAGCTGTTATACATTTAAAGGGATTACCAATACTAAAAGCCTATTAAATTCTTTAATTCGCTATATATCAGTCATTATCTTCTATTTCACAAATACGAACAAGTATATTAGAGGCATTGATGAGCTTGCTAAATCACGTAAAGTGTTGGATTATGAGGAAGTGGATTATCTTATCTACAAGGATATGAACAAACCAGTGTGGAGACGCGAATGGCTAGAACAAGTTACTACTGGAACATTTGAAGGTAAGGAATTTATGATTCCAAAAAATTATCATGAAATTCTGACCTCGGACTACGGAGACTACATGCAACTACCACCAGTTGAGCTAAGGTTCTCTCATCATGATTTTCAATTGTGGAAAATTATTAAGGTATCCCAGTGATGTCATTGAAATGAAGAAACTATTGACTCAATGTAAAAAGATTAGGAGTGAATAATAGATGTCAGAGAAAATTTTGACTCTTGAAGAAATTAAACAAATTGAATTAGATATTTTAAACTATTTGCATGAATTGTGTGAGGAACATGAAATCAAGTATTTTATTGATTTTGGAACCTTACTAGGAGCTGTACGCCATAAAGGTTTTATTCCTTGGGATGATGATACCGATATTTCTTTGGCGCGTGATGAATTTGAAAAGCTCTATGAGATATTAAAAAATGAAAAACATCCCTACTATAGATTAATTTCATATAGAGAAACAAAGGGATATCCTTATACATATATGAGAGTTTACGATGTGAGGACACGTCGAGATGCTAATCTTTTAGATAAGTCAGTTATTCTAGGTACTTGTGTTGACATTTTTCCATACGATGGAGTTGTTACAGATGAACGTGATAGAAAACAGATGAGACTTTATAAACAATTTATTCGACTTTCGTCTCTGAATTTTAAAGGAGTCAAAATAGATAATGGGGGTGTCAAAAATTTACCACGTTATCTTGCATCTGCAATTTTTAGACGGACTTCTCCACAGAAATGGAATGAAAAATTGGAGAAGTTAGCTTTGCAATATGATGTTGAGCAGGCTACAGATCTTGCATGTACTACTTATGACTCTTACTATCCAAGTGGAATTAAGAAAGAGTGGTTATATGATACAATTGAAATGCCATATGAGAATATTCTTGTGAAGGTTCCTAGAAAATTCCATGAGATTCTGGTTTACGAGTTTGGTGAAGACTATATGACTCCTCCGCCTATTGAAAATCAAAATCCAGGAACTGATAAAAATTACTGGACTGATTAATTTATGAGCAAATTGCTTTGATTTGATAATTCGATAAAATAAATAACCTACCTATCTACTGGAATATTCCTTGTTTTAGATAGGTAGGTTATTTTTTAATTTCTTTTAATCTTAGCAAAAGCAAGATTGAGTGCATAGTGGAGTGTTTTATCTTTTGTGATAAAAAGTATCAAGAGATAGTAGATTCCACAGGTTGCAACAGTCGAGAGTACCATGAGTATCATATTGAGGTTGACTGTATAAGAGTTGATTTGGAAAAGGGATTTAAACGCAAAATAGATCGGGATGAATCCAAGGGATACAATAGTATAGCGTGTTAAAGTAGTAAAGATTTCTTTTAAGTCAAGCAGATGATGTTTCTTGATAAAGTAAATTTCCAGTAGAACAACTACAGTTTCTGCAATAATAGTAGTAGCAATGTAGTACTCTGGTGCAAAAATATTATTGAAATACAAGAGACTATTGAGTAGGATATTAGCGCCGCCACCAATAAAGTAAAAGGCTGTTAAACGATTTTCGTGGTCGTTGATGAAGATAATTTGTTTACCAAGGATTAACTCAATGGCCCAAATGATAGTACGAAAGGCGAAGACACTAGTCACAATACCAGCTTCAAGGTATTTTTCAGAAGAGTAGATGACTGTAGCGTAGTTTCCTAATACCATAATCCCAATACTGGTTGGAATGATAAGGAAATAAAAGAGGGCAGCTCCTTGGTTCAGAAGATTTTTATAAGATTCGTAGTCTTTCTTACCAAGATAGTAGCCGAGACGTGGAATACTGACATTGATAGCTCCACTCAGAACACTGGCAATCAGCATGACGATGCTGAAAGCAATGGTATAATAAGAAATGTAGTTTTCATCAGGCCCTTTGGTGATAAACATTCTATCAAGTAAGGTATAGAGCATGTTGGCATTAGCTAGGAGAAGCATAGTCAAGAGTGGTTTTGATGCTTTGATTAATTCGACAAGACCAATCTTAACAAAGGAAACTTCTCGTTTAATCCAGAGAAAACTGAGTAGATAGTTGAGAATTGTCGTTGCAGTCATGATGATTGCATAAGGAACGATATCATCTGGAGTTTTTACAAAGGTGAAGATAGCGACCAACATGGCAATACGAATAATCAATGTTTTGTATAAGATGAATGCATAATTTTCATAAGCTTCATTCATCCACTCGATATAAAGGAATTGGAAGAGAGCCTGTATACCAAGTATATAGTAGAGTTCTTTCAAATTTTCGATACTGTTATCCAGGTAAATAAATAGGAAATAGATACTGGTTGTTAGAACAGATGTAATAATGGATATATAGAATAATTTAGAGAAAACATAGTTGATTTTATTTTTATCATCCTTGACCTTACTAATAGCTCGAATTCCGTAGTTGTAAATCCCGAAGGCTGCTAAAGGAATGATAAAGCTAGCCCAGGTATTGGCGGTATTGAAATAACCGTAGTTGGATTTGCTGAGAATCCGTGTCAGATAGGGATTAGTTATCAGCGGAAAAACGATATTGAGAACATTGACTAGCAAGCTAGCCAGTGCATTAACTTTTATATTTTTCATTGTACTTTCTTTCTTGTATTGTAAAATGGTCTCTAGTATTATATCATATTCCAGCGCCATTCTTTTGATAAAATCGTAAAAATCTAGTATAATAGATAGAACTGAAAGTATGAGGTTACTAGCAATGAAAATGAAACAAATTAGTGATACAACTTTGAAAATCACGATGTCTTTAGAGGATTTGATGGATCGTGGCATGGAGATTGCTGACTTTCTTGTTCCTCAAGAAAAAACAGAAGAGTTCTTTTATGCTATCTTGGATGAATTAGAGATGCCTGAGAGTTTTTTGGATACAGGCATGTTGAGCTTCCGTGTGACTCCAAAACCTGATAAGGTAGATGTCTTTGTAACCAAATCAAAGATTGACCAAAATCTAGATTTTGAAGACTTATCGGATTTACCAGATATGGAAGAATTGGCTCAAATGTCTCCAGATGAATTTATCAAAACTTTGGAAAAAAGCATCGCAGAAAAGACTAAGGATGATATTGAAGCGATTCAATCTCTAGAGCAAGTCGAAGCCAAGGAAGAAGAGCAGGAACAGGCTGAACAAGAAGCTGAGAGCAAGAAAGAACCTTACATCTACTACATCCTTTCTTTTGCTAAGTTGGCTGACTTGGTGTCTTTTGCTAAGACAGTGACTTTTGAGATGGAAACTTCTGAACTTTACAAGATGAATGAGCGCTATTATTTGACCATTTTAGTGGATATTGAAAATCATCCAAGTCCATATCCAGCTTGGCTCTTGGCCCGTATGCGCGAGTTTGCAGATGATAGTGACATCAGTCGCTCAGTCTTGCAGGAGTATGGTCAAGTCTTGATGAATCACGATGCGGTGATTAATCTGCAAAAGATTGGATAATCATTTTTGGAAAGCTATTTCCAGATTTTAAGAAGAGCGAATCGTTTGATTCGTTTTTTCTTTTTTAGACTGAAATAGTGATTTACTATAATAGGAATTTTCACAAAATTCTGTTATAATGGCTATATTAGAAAATTTCGAGGAGACAAAGATGACAGTTAAAATTGCTTTACTAGGATTTGGTACCGTTGCAAGTGGTGTGCCTTTCCTCCTAAAGGAAAATGGAGAAAAAATCAATCAATCAGCACATTCAGAGATTGAAGTTGCTAAGGTGTTGGTCAAGGATGAAGATGAAAAGAATCGCTTGCTTGCTGCAGGGAGTGACTTTAACTTTGTAACCAATGTGGATGATATTTTATCAGACCAAGACATTACGATTGTAGTGGAATTGATGGGGCGTATCGAGCCTGCTAAGACTTTTATCACTCGTGCCTTGGAAGCTGGAAAACACGTTGTTACTGCTAACAAGGATCTTTTGGCTGTCCATGGTGCAGAATTGTTAGAAATCGCTCAAGCTAATAAGGTAGCACTTTACTACGAAGCAGCAGTAGCTGGTGGTATTCCAATTCTTCGTACCTTGGCAAATTCTCTGGCGTCTGACAAAATCACTCGTGTCCTTGGCGTTGTCAACGGAACTTCCAACTTCATGATGACCAAGATGGTGGAAGAAGGCTGGTCTTATGATGATGCTCTTGCGGAAGCGCAAAGACTAGGTTTTGCAGAAAGCGACCCGACAAATGACGTGGATGGGATCGATGCGGCCTACAAGATGGTGATTTTGAGCCAATTTGCCTTTGGCATGAAGGTTGCCTTTGATGATGTAGCCCACAAGGGAATCCGCAACATCACACCAGAAGACGTAGCTGTAGCTCAAGAACTTGGATATGTAGTGAAATTGGTTGGTTCTATTGAGGAAACTCCTTCAGGTATTGCTGCAGAAGTGACTCCAACCTTCCTTCCTAAAGCGCATCCACTTGCCAGTGTGAATGGAGTAATGAACGCTGTCTTTGTAGAATCTATCGGAATTGGTGAGTCTATGTACTACGGACCAGGTGCTGGTCAAAAACCAACTGCAACAAGTGTTGTAGCCGATATTGTTCGTATTGTTCGTCGCTTGAATGATGGAACAATTGGTAAAGACTTCAACGAATACAGCCGTGAATTGGTCTTGGCTAATCCAGAAGATGTCAAAGCAAACTACTATTTCTCAATCTTGGCACCAGACTCAAAAGGTCAGGTCTTGAAATTGGCTGAGATTTTCAACTCTCAAGATATTTCCTTCAAGCAAATCCTTCAAGACGGAAAAGAAGGTGGCAAGGCACGTGTGGTCATCATTACACATAAGATTAATAAAGCCCAACTTGAAAATGTTTCAGCTGAATTGAAGAAGGTTTCAGAATTCGACCTCTTGAATACCTTCAAGGTGCTAGGAGAATAAGATGAAGATTATTGTACCTGCAACCAGTGCCAATATCGGGCCAGGTTTTGATTCGGTCGGTGTAGCTGTAACTAAGTATCTTCAAATTGAGGTCTGCGAAGAACGAGATGAGTGGCTGATTGAACACCAGATTGGCAAATGGATTCCCCACGACGAGCGTAATCTCTTACTCAAAATCGCTCTGCAAATTGTACCAGACTTGCACCCAAGACGTTTGAAAATGACCAGTGATGTTCCCTTGGCGCGTGGTTTGGGTTCTTCTAGCTCGGTTATTGTTGCTGGGATTGAACTAGCCAACCAATTAGGCCAGCTCAACTTGTCAGACCATGAAAAGTTGCAGTTGGCGACTAAGATTGAAGGGCATCCTGACAATGTGGCTCCTGCTATTTATGGTAATCTCGTTGTTGCGAGCTCTGTTGATGGGCAAGTTTCAGCTATCGTAGCAGACTTCCCAGAGTGTGATTTCCTAGCCTACATTCCAAACTATGAATTGCGCACTCGAGACAGTCGTGGTGTCTTGCCTAAGAAATTGTCTTACAAGGAAGCTGTTTCGGCTAGTTCTATTGCCAATGTGGCGGTTGCTGCCTTGTTGGCAGGAGATATGGTGACAGCTGGTCAAGCAATCGAGGGAGACCTCTTCCACGAGCGCTACCGTCAGGACTTGGTGAGAGAATTTGCGACGATCAAGCAAGTGGCCAAAGAAAATGGTGCCTATGCAACCTACCTCTCTGGTGCTGGGCCGACAGTTATGGTCTTGGCTTCTCATGACAAGATGCCAAGGATTAAGGCAGAATTGGAAAAGCACCCCTTCAAAGGCAAACTACATGATTTGAAAGTTGATACCCAAGGTGTCTGTGTCCAAGCAAAATAAAGAATAGAAGATAGGATGGGGAAACTCTTGACCAGAGGGCTTCCTATCCTTTTTTTGAAAAGAAGTTTATACTCAATGAAAATCAAAGAGCAAACTAGGAAACTAGCCACAGGCTGCTCAAAACAGTGTTTTGAGGTTGTGGATAGAACTGACGAAGTTAGCTCAAAATACTGTTTTGAGGTTGCAGATGTAAGCTGACGTGGTTTGAAGAGCTTTTCGAAGAGTATTAGTTAAAAACTTGATAAAGGAGAAATAAAGATGGCAGAAATTTATCTAGCAGGTGGTTGTTTTTGGGGTCTAGAGGAGTATTTTTCACGAATTTCTGGAGTGTTAGTAACCAGTGTCGGATATGCTAATGGGCAAGTTGAAACGACCAATTATCAGCTTCTTAAGGAAACAGACCATGCAGAAACGGTTCAAGTGATTTATGATGAGAAGGCAGTGTCACTCAGAGAGATTTTATTTTATTATTTCCGAGTTATCGATCCTCTATCCATCAATCAACAAGGGAATGACCGTGGACGTCAGTATCGGACTGGGATTTATTACCAAGATGAAGCTGATTTGCCAGCTATCTACACAGTTGTGCAGGAGCAGGAGCGCACGCTTGGGCGAAAGATTGCAGTAGAGGTGGAGAAACTTCGCCACTACATTCTAGCTGAAGACTACCATCAAGACTATCTTAAGAAAAATCCTTCAGGTTACTGTCATATTGATGTGACTGATGCTGAGAAGCCATTGATTGATGCCTCTTACTATGAAAAGCCTAGTCAAGAAGTGTTGAAGAAAAGCTTAACCGAAGAGTCTTATCGTGTCACCCAAGAAGCTGCTACAGAGGCGCCGTTTACCAATGCCTATGACCAAACCTTTGAAGAGGGCATTTATGTAGATATTACGACGGGTGAGCCACTCTTCTTTGCTAAGGATAAGTTTGCTTCAGGTTGTGGTTGGCCAAGTTTCAGCCGTCCGATTTCCAAGGAATTGATTCATTATTACAAGGACATGAGCCATGGAATGGAGCGAATTGAAGTTCGTTCTCGTTCAGGAAATGCTCACTTGGGTCATGTTTTTACAGATGGACCTCGGGAGTTAGGTGGTCTGCGTTACTGTATCAATTCTGCTTCCTTACGCTTTGTGGCCAAGTATGAGATGGACGAAGCAGGATATGGCTATTTATTGCCTTACTTAAACAAATAAAATTGAGAGGGTGGGAGCTTCCCACTTTCTTCATTTTCAGAATAAGAATAGAAGGGATTTATGAAACACCTATTATCTTACTTCAAACCCTACATCAAGGAATCAATTTTAGCACCTTTGTTCAAGCTGTTAGAAGCTGTTTTTGAGCTCTTGGTTCCCATGGTGATTGCTGGGATTGTTGACCAATCCTTGCCCCAGAGAGATAAAGGACACCTCTGGATGCAGATTGGTCTGCTTCTTATCTTTGCAGTGATCGGTGTTTTAGTGGCCTTGATAGCCCAGTTTTACTCAGCAAAGGCAGCGGTTGGGTTTACCAAAGAACTGACAAACGACCTTTATCGTCATATTCTTTCCTTACCCAAGAACAGTAGAGACCGTCTGACAACTTCGAGCTTGGTGACTCGCTTGACTTCGGACACCTATCAGATTCAGACTGGTATCAATCAATTCCTGCGTCTCTTTTTACGAGCCCCTATTATCGTTTTTGGAGCCATTTTTATGGCCTATCGCATCTCGGCTGAACTGACTTTCTGGTTCTTGGTCATGGTTGTGATTTTGACAATCGTTATTGTCGGGCTCTCTCGACTGGTCAATCCTCTATACAGTATTCTGAGAAAGAAAACGGACCAGCTGGTTCAGGAAACACGCCAGCAATTACAAGGTATGCGGGTTATTCGTGCTTTTGGTCAGGAAAAACGAGAGTTACAGATTTTTCAAACTCTTAACCAAGTCTATGCCAGATTGCAAGAAAAAACAGGTTTCTGGTCTAGTTTATTAACCCCTCTGACCTATCTGATTGTCAATGGAACTCTCCTCATCATCATCTGGCAAGGCTATATTTCTATTCAAGGAGGATTGCTAAGTCAAGGTGCTCTCATTGCCCTTATTAATTATCTCCTACAGATCTTGGTAGAATTGGTCAAGCTAGCCATGCTGATCAATTCCCTCAACCAGTCCTATATCTCAGCCAAGCGAATCGAGGAAGTCTTTGCAGAATCTCCAGAGGATATCCATTCAGAGTTAGAACAAAAGCAAGCTACCAGCGAGCAGGTTTTACAAGTTCAAGAATTGGCCTTTACCTATCCTGATGCGGTCCAGCCTTCTCTGAGAGACATTTCCTTTGATATGACTCAAGGCCAAATCCTTGGTATCATTGGGGGAACGGGTTCTGGTAAATCAAGCTTGGTGCAAGTCTTACTTGGACTTTATCCAGCAGACAAGGGGAGCATAGACCTTTATCGAGATGGATCTAGTCCTCTTAATTTGGAGGAGTGGCGATCCTGGATTGCTTATGTGCCCCAAAAGGTCGAACTCTTTAAGGGAAGTATTCGTTCTAACTTGACTCTAGGTTTAGATCAAGAAGTAACTGACCAAGAACTCTGGCAGGCCTTGGAAATTGCACAAGCCAAGGATTTTGTCAGTGAAAAGGAAGGACTCTTGGATGCCACTGTTGAGGCAGGAGGTCGAAATTTTTCAGGTGGACAAAAACAAAGGTTGTCTATCGCACGAGCAGTCTTGCGTCAGGCTCCATTTCTCATCCTAGATGATGCGACCTCGGCACTTGACACCATTACCGAGTCTAAGCTCTTGAAAGCTATCCGAGAAAATTTGCCAGACACGAGCTTAATCTTGATCTCTCAACGAACCTCGACTTTACAGATGGCTGAACAGATTCTCCTCTTAGAAAAAGGAGAGCTCCTAGCTATCGGCAAGCACGAGGATTTGATGCAAACTAGTCAAGTCTATCGTGAAATCAATGCATCCCAACATGGAAAGGAGGATTAGCATGAAACGACAAACTGCAAACCAGACGCTCAAACGTTTGGTCAAAGATTTAGCAATCCATCCCTTCCTCCTTTTTCTAGCCTTTCTAGGAACTATTGCCCAAGTTGGCTTATCGATTTACCTACCTATCCTGATTGGTCAGGTCATTGACCAGGTCCTAGTGGCTGGTTCTTCACCAGTTTTTTGGCAGATTTTCATCCAGATGATTTTGGTAGTCATAGGAAATACCCTTGTGCAGTGGGTCAACCCTCTCCTCTATAATCGTCTAATTTTCTCTTATACCAGAGACTTACGAGAGCGAATCATCCATAAACTCCATCGTTTACCGATTGCTTTTGTCGATCGGCAAGGAAGTGGAGAGATGGTCAGTCGTGTGACCACAGACATCGAACAGTTGACAGCTGGCTTGACCATGATTTTTAACCAATTTTTTATTGGCGTCTTAATGATTTTGGTTAGTATCCTAGCCATGCTTCAAATTCATCTCCTCATGACTTTCTTAGTCTTGCTGTTGACGCCACTGTCTATGGTGATTTCACGCTTTATTGCCAAACGCTCCTATCATCTCTTCCAGAAGCAAACAGAGACCAGAGGAATTCAGACTCAGTTGATTGAAGAGTCGCTTAGCCAGCAGACCATTATCCAGTCATTTAATGCTCAAACAGAGTTTATCCAAAGACTGCATGAGGCGAATAACAATTACTCAGCGTATTCTCAGTCAGCCATCTTTTATTCATCAACGGTTAATCCTTCGACTCGCTTTGTCAATGCGCTCATTTATGCGCTTTTAGCTGGAGTAGGAGCTTATCGTATCATGATGGG
Source organism: Streptococcus sp. UMB0029 (assembly GCF_002871495.1). Lineage (GTDB taxonomy): Bacteria > Bacillota > Bacilli > Lactobacillales > Streptococcaceae > Streptococcus. The sequence continues at coordinate 75,643 of NZ_PNGD01000008.1, read as the reverse complement.
TTCAACCTTGACCATCGGTCGTTTAGTGACTTTTTTGAATTACGTCCAACAGTACACCAAGCCCTTTAACGATATTTCTTCAGTTCTAGCTGAGTTGCAAAGTGCTCTGGCTTGTGCAGAGCGCGTCTATGCTGTCTTAGAAAGTCCTGAGGTAGCTGAAACAGGTAAGGAAGTCTTGACCAGTGACCAAGTCAAGGGAGCTATTTCCTTTAAACAGGTCTCTTTTGGCTACCATCCAGAAAAGATCTTGATTAAGGACTTGTCTATCGATATCCCAGCTGGTAGTAAGGTAGCCATCGTTGGTCCGACAGGTGCTGGTAAGTCAACTCTTATCAATCTCCTCATGCGTTTTTATCCTATTAACTCGGGAGATATCTTGCTAGACAACCAATCCATTTACGACTATACCCGAGCATCATTGAGACAGCAGTTTGGGATGGTGCTCCAAGAAACCTGGCTCAAGCAAGGAACTATTCATGACAATATTGCCTTTGGTAACCCTGAAGCTAGTCGGGAGCAAGTGATTGCTGCTGCCAAAGCAGCCAATGCGGACTTTTTCATCCAACAGTTGCCACAGGGATACGATACTAAGTTGAAAAATGCAGGAGAATCTCTATCTGTAGGGCAGGCCCAGCTCTTGACCATTGCCCGAGTCTTTCTAGTTATCCCTAAGATTCTTATCTTAGACGAGGCGACTTCCTCCATCGATACACGGACAGAGGTGCTAGTACAGGATGCCTTTGCCAAACTCATGAAGGGGCGCACAAGCTTTATCATTGCTCATCGTTTGTCAACCATTCAGGATGCAGATTTAATCCTTGTTTTGGTGGATGGTGACATCGTAGAGCATGGCAATCATCAGGATCTCATGGCTAGAAAGGGTAAGTATTACCAAATGCAGCAAGCTGCGGCTTTTAGTTCTGAATAATCCTTTCTCTTTTGAAATTTTATGGACGAAAAAAGTTGCCTTCGGGTGACTTTTTTGTTACAATAGCTAGAAAAATTATTCACTGTAAATTGTCTTATAGAAAAGGAGCCTAGAATGAAAGTCTATCAGCATGTAAATATCGTGACTTGTGACCAAGATTTCCATGTTTATTTGGATGGTGTCTTAGCCGTTAAGGATTCTCAAATCGTCTATGTCGGTAAAGAGAAGCCAGAGATTTTAGAGCAAGCTGAGCAGATTATAGACTATCAGGGAGCCTGGATTATGCCTGGCTTGGTCAATTGCCACACCCATTCTGCCATGACAGGTTTGCGAGGAATCCGAGATGACAGTAATCTCCATGAATGGCTCAATGACTATATCTGGCCTGCAGAAGCTGAGTTTACTTCAGACACGACTACCAAGGCGGTCAAAGCAGCGCTGACAGAGATGCTTCAGTCAGGAACAACAACATTCAATGATATGTATAATCCCAATGGAGTGAATATTGAGCAAATTTATCAGGCAGTGAAAGTCTCTAAGATGCGTTGCTATTTCTCACCGACTCTCTTTTCTTCAGAGGCAGAAACGACTGCTGAGACTATAAGCAGAACACGGGCCATCATCGAGGAAATCTTAGGATATGAAAATCCAAATTTCATGGTAATGGTAGCCCCACATTCTCCCTACAGCTGTAGTAAAGATTTGCTGGAAGAGAGCTTGGGAATGGCAAAAGAGCTAGACATTCCCATCCATATCCATGTGGCGGAGACCAAGGAGGAATCAGGCATTATCCTGAAACGATACGGCAAACGCCCCCTCGCATTTCTAGAAGAATTGGGTTACTTAGCTCATCCGTCTGTATTTGCTCACGGGGTCGAATTAAACGAGCGAGAAATTGAACGCTTGGCAACCTCTCAAGTGGCTATTGCTCACAATCCCATCAGCAATCTTAAGCTAGCATCAGGAATTGCACCAATTATTCAGCTACAAAGGGCAGGCGTGTCTGTGGGTATTGCGACTGACTCGGTTGCTTCCAATAACAATCTAGATATGTTTGAGGAAGGACGAACAGCAGCCCTTCTTCAGAAGATGAAAAGTGGAGACGCTAGCCAATTTCCTATCGAACTGGCTCTCAAGGCACTGACAATCGAAGGGGCTAAGGTTCTAGGAATGGAAAATCAGATAGGAAGTCTGGAAGTTGGCAAGCAGGCAGATTTTCTGGTTATTCAACCACAAGGCAAAATCCATCTCCAACCTAAGGGGAATATGCTTTCTCATCTCGTCTATGCTGTTAAATCCAGTGATGTTGATGATGTTTATATCGCCGGAGAACAGGTTGTTAGGCAAGGTCAAGTCCTGACAGTAGAACTTTAACAGAAAAATCACGAAAAAATTTTAAAAAAGTTTGCAAAAATCTTGCATTCTTTTTTTGACTATGCTATACTTATATACGGTTTGAAAAAACTGCCTAAGACAGTAGGGGAGCTTGACTCATAAATATCCTACCGAGGACAAAACGTATCATGTAAAAAGAAGCGTATTGTACTTTCGTGTCTAGGTTTGGGCGCGTTTTTCTTTTGGAAAAATTTCCCCAAGCAAAATAATAACGGAGGTGAACACACTAATGAGTGAAGCAATTATTGCTAAAAAAGCGGAACTAGTTGACGTAGTAGCTGAAAAAATGAAAGCTGCTGCATCTATCGTCGTTGTTGACGCTCGTGGTTTGACAGTTGAGCAAGATACAGTTCTTCGTCGTGAGCTTCGTGGAAACGAAGTTGAGTATAAAGTTATTAAAAACTCAATCTTGCGTCGTGCAGCTGAAAAAGCTGGTCTTGAAGAACTTGCATCAGTATTTGTTGGACCATCTGCAGTAGCATTTTCTAACGAAGATGTTATCGCACCAGCGAAAATCTTGAACGACTTTTCTAAAAACGCTGAAGCACTTGAAATCAAAGGTGGTGCAATCGAAGGCGCTGTCGCATCTAAAGAAGAGATTCTTGCTCTTGCAACTCTTCCAAACCGCGAAGGACTTCTTTCTATGCTCCTTTCTGTACTTCAAGCGCCAGTGCGCAACGTTGCTCTTGCAGTCAAAGCGGTTGCAGACAACAAAGAAGACGCAGCTTAATTTTAAGCTACGCAGCGTAGCCTAGCTACGAAAGATCTATTATAAATTTAAAAACATATTTGGAGGAAATAACAATGGCATTGAACATTGAAAACATTATTGCTGAAATTAAAGAAGCTTCAATCCTTGAATTGAACGACCTTGTAAAAGCTATCGAAGAAGAATTTGGTGTAACCGCAGCTGCTCCTGTAGCTGTTGCTGCAGCTGGTGCTGCTGACGCTGGTGCTGCTAAAGATTCATTCGACGTTGAATTGACATCTGCAGGCGACAAAAAAGTTGGCGTTATCAAAGTTGTACGTGAAATCACTGGTCTTGGTCTTAAAGAAGCTAAAGAACTTGTTGATGGTGCACCAGCACTTGTTAAAGAAGGCGTTGCAACTGCAGAAGCTGAAGAAATCAAAGCTAAATTGGAAGAAGCTGGAGCTTCAGTTACTCTTAAATAAGAGGCATATACCAATTAGAATTCGGAATACTATAGTATCAGCCTTTTAGAATCGTGAACACATTTTAGAAACTGATAAATTAATTTAGTTTCCTACCAAAAACCCTACCAAAAATTAATTTGGCAGGGTTTTTTCTTTTTAATAAATTTATTTTGGACAACAGTTAAATATTGTTCTCCTTTTTTTATTTTCTGGAGGGAAAATGACAAAAGAATTACAATCATCACGCTATATTGTCATACTCTTCGAAAATCTCTTCAAACCACGTCAGCGTCGTCTTACCGTACTCAAGTACAGCCTGCGGCTAGCTTCCTAGTTTGCTCTTTGATTTTCAGTGAGTATCATTTCATACTATACTAAAATCAAAAACCATCTTATAATAGTAGTTATGAAACTTACAAACGAAGAAATACAGAAAATTGAAAAACTCCTGAGAGATTCATCGTACGCCAAATATCATAAACGTCTACAGATTATTTATTTTCGCTCAAAAGGAAAGAGTTATAAGGAAATCATGAATCTGCTAGATTGCAATAAAACAACTGTTTGGAGGAATTTGAAAAAATACAAGGAGTTTGGTTTAGAAGCTCTTCTTCAAGAGACCCCTGGCGGTCG
>NZ_PNGD01000008.1:55063-71492 GCF_002871495.1 Streptococcus sp. UMB0029 | reverse complement strand
AGAGAAAGCATTTCTAAAACGCCATATAGAAGCTGCTCAGGCTGGGGAATTTGTAACTGTCAATCAGTTATTTGAAGCCTATCAAAAAGAGATTGGTCGCACTTCTACACGTGATGGTTTTTATTATCTCTTGAAACGCCATGGTTGGCGAACAGTCACCCCTCGACCTGAACATCCTAAGAAGGCAGACGCTCAGACAATTGAGACGTCTAAAAATAAAATCTACATTCGAGACCTTGAGTAAGCGCTTCAAAGAGAAGGGGACTTATAACAAAGTACGATTGATGTACCAAGATGAAGCTGGTTTCGGGAGAATCAGTAAGATGAGTTCTTGTTGGGCTCCTCAAGGAATTCGACCTAGCATTCCTAGTCATTATATACGAGAATATCGCTATTGTTATGGGGCAGTAGATGCTCAGACAGGAGATTCCTTTTTCCTCATTGCCGGAGGATGCAATACTGAGTGGACGAATGAATTTCTACGGCAAGTCTCACAAGCTTATCCAGATAACTATATTTTACTTGTCATGGATAATGCTATATGGCATAAATCAAGTACCTTAGAGATTCCAAGTAATGTTGAGTTAGCTTTTATTCCACCTTATACACCAGAAATAACCCCTATTGAACAAGTCTGGAAAGAAATTCGAAAACGAGGTTTTAAAAATAAAGATTTCCAAACATTGGAAGCCGTCATTGATAAACTTCAAGAAGTTATTCAAGGACTCGAAAAAAGTGTTTTAAAGTCCACTGTCAGCAGACAATGGACAAGGTTGCTTTTTGAATATAATTGAGTATTAACTGATTTGTGTTACAATCTTTATACATTGTCATGGCTTTCTAATTGTTTTGTTGTTATTTTAATTATAAACACTGACATAATAAAACGAGCATCTTTAACTACGAAAATGCTCGTTTTTTTGATAGTTAGAAGTGGGTTTTTGCCCAGCTTCTTTTTCCATGAAAAGGGGAGTAGAGCAAAAGATGGAAAGAAATGAGAGAATATGGTATAATAAAAAAATACAAAAAAGGAGTATTTATGGACATTTCAGTAATCCGTCAAAAAATTGACGCAAATCGTGAAAAATTAGCTTCTTTCAGGGGGTCTCTTTGACCTCGAGAGTCTAGAGGAAGAGATTGCCATCTTGGAAAACAAGATGACAGAACCTGATTTTTGGAACGATAATATCGCGGCCCAAAAAACGTCGCAAGAATTGAATGAATTAAAAAACACCTACAATACCTTCCATAAGATGGAAGAGTTGCAGGATGAAGTCGAAATTTTATTGGACTTCTTAGCAGAAGACGAGTCGGTTCAAGAAGAACTGGTAACACAGTTAGCCGAACTGGATAAGATGATGACCAGCTATGAGATGACACTTCTCTTGTCAGAACCTTATGACCATAATAATGCCATTTTGGAAATCCATCCAGGATCTGGTGGTACAGAAGCTCAAGACTGGAGTGATATGCTACTTCGTATGTACACTCGCTATGGAAATGCTAAAGGATTTAAAGTAGAAGTCTTGGATTACCAAGCAGGAGATGAAGCTGGTATTAAGTCGGTAACCTTATCATTTGAAGGCCCTAATGCCTATGGTCTTCTCAAGTCAGAAATGGGTGTTCACCGTTTGGTTCGTATTTCACCATTTGACTCTGCCAAACGTCGCCACACCTCTTTCACATCTGTAGAAGTGATGCCTGAGCTGGATGATACTATTGAAGTGGAAATCCGTGAAGATGATATCAAGATGGATACCTTCCGTTCAGGTGGTGCTGGTGGACAGAACGTTAATAAGGTTTCAACTGGTGTACGTTTAACACACATTCCAACTGGAACTGTCGTCCAGTCAACGGTCGATCGTACCCAATATGGAAATAGAGATCGTGCCATGAAGATGTTGCAGGCTAAGCTCTATCAAATGGAGCAAGAAAAGAAAGCTGCGGAAGTTGATTCCCTCAAGGGTGAGAAAAAGGAAATCACATGGGGAAGTCAAATCCGTTCTTATGTCTTCACTCCTTATACTATGGTAAAAGATCATCGAACTAGCTTTGAAGTTGCACAAGTAGATAAGGTTATGGATGGAGACCTAGATGGTTTTATCGATGCCTATCTCAAGTGGCGAATTAGCTAAGATAGAAAGGAACTCACATGTCAATCATTGAAATGAGAGATGTCGTAAAAAAATACGACAACGGAACGACTGCCCTACGCGGTGTTTCGGTCAGTGTTCAACCAGGAGAATTTGCTTACATCGTAGGACCTTCGGGAGCAGGGAAGTCAACTTTTATTCGTTCTCTATATCGTGAAGTAAAAATCGATAAAGGAAGTCTATCAGTTGCTGGTTTTAATCTGGTTAAGATTAAGAAGAAAGATGTCCCTCTTCTACGTCGTAGTGTTGGGGTTGTTTTTCAGGATTATAAACTCTTGCCAAAGAAAACTGTTTATGAGAATATTGCATACGCTATGGAAGTAATCGGGGAAAATCGCCGTAATATCAAAAAAAGGGTGATGGAAGTTTTGGACTTGGTTGGATTGAAGCACAAGGTTCGTTCTTTCCCAAATGAGCTTTCAGGTGGGGAGCAACAGCGGATTGCGATTGCGCGTGCTATTGTAAACAATCCAAAAGTATTGATAGCCGATGAGCCAACAGGAAACTTGGATCCTGATAATTCATGGGAAATCATGAATCTCTTGGAACGGATTAACCTACAAGGGACAACTATTTTGATGGCGACTCATAATAGCCAGATTGTAAATACCTTGCGCCACCGTGTCATTGCCATTGAAAATGGCCGTGTTGTTCGTGACGAATCAAAAGGAGAGTACGGATACGATGATTAGTAGATTTTTTCGCCATTTATTTGAATCGCTAAAAAGTTTGAAACGAAATGGCTGGATGACAGTAGCTGCTGTCAGCTCAGTCATGATTACGTTGACCTTGGTGGCAATATTTGCTTCTGTTATTTTCAATACAGCGAAACTAGCTACAGATATTGAAAATAATGTCCGAGTAATGGTATACATTCGTAAGGACGTAGCCGATAATAGTGAAACTATTGAAAAAGAAGGTCAAACTGTTACAAATAATGACTACCACAAGGTATATAATTCCTTGAAGGGGATGTCTACAGTTAAGAGTGTTACTTTTTCAAGTAAAGAAGAACAATACGAAAAATTAACTGAGACAATGGGGGACAATTGGAAAATCTTTGATGGTGACGCCAATCCTCTATATGATGCCTATATCGTTGATACAAATACACCAAGTGATGTAAAAACTGTAGCCGAAGAGGCTAAGAAAATTGAAGGTGTATCAGAAGTTCAAGATGGTGGTGCTAATACAGAACGTTTGTTTAAGTTGGCCTCATTTATTCGTGTCTGGGGACTAGTTATTGCGGGCCTCTTGATTTTCATAGCAGTCTTCTTGATTTCTAATACCATTCGTATTACCATTATTTCCCGCAGTCGAGAAATTCAAATTATGCGCTTGGTTGGTGCTAAGAATAGCTATATCAGAGGACCATTCCTACTTGAGGGAGCTTTCATCGGATTACTTGGAGCAACCCTTCCATCGGTTTTAGTATTAGTTGTTTATCAAATGGTTTACCAATCGGTTAATAAGTCATTAGTAGGTCAAAACCTTTCTATGATTTCACCAGAAGTATTCAGTCCACTGATGATTGCCTTATTGTTTGTTATTGGAATTTTTATTGGTTCAATTGGATCAGGAATTTCAATGCGACGTTTCTTAAAGGTTTGATAGCACATGTTCATAATATTATCACAATGATACAAATATAAAGAAGGAAGTGTAAAAACTTTCTTTTTTTCTTAATTTTTTTAATAAAAGCCTTTACAAAAAAAATTAAAGTGGTATAATGAATACATAGCTAAGTGCAAACGTTTTCGTAAAACGTTTGCCTAAATAAAATAAAGGAGATTTGAATGATGAAAGATACATTCAAAAATGTCTTGTCTTTCGAATTTTGGCAAAAATTCGGTAAGGCTTTGATGGTGGTTATCGCCGTTATGCCGGCTGCTGGTTTGATGATTTCAATCGGTAAGTCGCTTGTGATGATTAACCCTAACTTTGCCCCACTCGTTATTACTGGTGGTGTACTAGAGCAAATCGGTTGGGGAGTCATCGTTAACCTTCATATCTTGTTTGCCCTCGCTATTGGAGGAAGCTGGGCTAAGGAACGCGCTGGTGGTGCGTTTGCGGCAGGTCTTGCCTTTATCCTAATCAATCGTATCACTGGTACAATCTTTGGCGTATCAGGAGATATGTTGAAAAATCCAGAAGCTATGGTAACAACTCTCTTTGGTGGCTCAATCAAGGTTGCTGATTACTTCATTAGTGTTATGGAAGCACCAGCACTTAACATGGGTGTGTTCGTAGGGATTATCTCAGGTTTTATTGGAGCAACTGCTTACAATAAATACTATAACTTCCGTAAGCTTCCTGATGCACTTTCATTCTTTAACGGAAAACGTTTTGTACCGTTTGTAGTTATTCTTCGTTCAGTAATTGCTGCAATTGTACTTTCAGCTTTCTGGCCAGTAGTGCAAACAGGTATCAATAGCTTTGGTATCTGGATTGCTAACTCACAAGAAACTGCTCCAATCCTTGCACCATTCTTGTATGGTACATTGGAACGTTTGCTCTTGCCATTTGGTCTTCACCACATGTTGACTATCCCAATGAACTACACAGCTCTTGGTGGTACTTATGAGGTCTTAACTGGTGCAGCAAAAGGTAGCCAAGTATTTGGTCAAGACCCACTTTGGCTTGCATGGGTAACAGACCTTGTAAACCTTAAAGGTACTGATGCTACTCAATATCAACACTTGTTAGATACTGTTCACCCAGCTCGTTTCAAAGTTGGACAAATGATCGGTTCATTCGGTATCTTGATGGGTGTGATTGTGGCTATCTACCGTAATGTTGATGCTGATAAGAAACACAAATACAAAGGTATGATGATTGCGACAGCTCTTGCAACATTCTTGACAGGGGTTACTGAACCAATCGAATACATGTTTATGTTCATCGCAACACCTATGTATCTTGTTTACTCACTTGTTCAAGGTGCTGCCTTCGCTATGGCTGACGTTGTGAACCTACGTATGCACTCATTCGGTTCAATCGAGTTCTTGACTCGTACACCTATTGCGATTAGTGCTGGTATCGGTATGGATATCGTTAACTTCGTTTGGGTAACTGTTCTCTTTGCTGTAATCATGTACTTTATCGCAAACTTCATGATTCAAAAATTTAACTACGCAACTCCAGGACGTAACGGAAACTACGAGACTGCTGAAGGTTCAGAAGAAGCTAGCAGTGAAGTGAAAGTTGCAGCAGGTTCTCAAGCTGTAAACATTATCAACCTTCTTGGTGGACGTGCAAACATCGTTGATGTTGATGCATGTATGACTCGTCTTCGTGTAACTGTTAAAGACGCTGACAAAGTCGGTGATGCAGAACAATGGAAAGCAGAAGGAGCTATGGGTCTTGTCATGAAAGGACAAGGAGTTCAAGCTATCTACGGTCCAAAAGCAGACGTATTGAAATCTGATATCCAAGATATCCTTGATTCAGGTGAAGTCATTCCTGAAACTCTTCCAAGTCAAATGACAGAAGCGCAACAAAACACTGTTCAATTCAAAGGTCTTACTGAGGAAGTATACTCAGTAGCTGATGGTCAAGTTATTGCTTTGGAACAAGTAAAAGATCCAGTATTTGCTCAAAAAATGATGGGTGATGGATTTGCTGTAGAACCTGCAAATGGAAACATTGTATCTCCAGTTTCAGGTACTGTATCAAGCATCTTCCCTACAAAACATGCTCTTGGTCTTGTGACTGAAGCAGGTCTTGAAGTACTTGTTCACATTGGTTTGGACACAGTAAGTCTTGAAGGAAAACCATTTACAGTTCATGTAGCTGAAGGACAAAAAGTTGCAGCAGGTGATCTTCTTGTCACAGCTGACTTGGATGCTATCCGTGCAGCAGGTCGTGAAACTTCTACAGTGGTTGTCTTCACAAATGCTGAAGCTATTAAATCAGTTAAATTAGAACAAACAGGTTCTCTTGCAGCTAAAACAGCAGTTGCTAAAGTAGAATTGTAATATACTTGAGGTTGGAAGCTGTTTTCCAACCTCTTGTTTTAGGAGAAAAGCATGAAATTTTTAACACTCAATACTCACAGCTGGATGGAAAAAGAAGCTGAGGAAAAATTCCAGATCTTGCATGAGGATATTCTTGAAAAGGACTATGATTTGATTTGTTTTCAAGAAATCAATCAGGAGATCACTTCGCTAGAGGTGGAGGTGAATGACCTTTATCAAGCTTTGCCAGCAGCTGAGCCTATTCATCAAGACCACTATGTTAGACTCTTGGTTGAAAAGTTGTCAGAGCAAGGGAAGAATTACTATTGGACTTGGGCTTATAACCATATTGGTTATGACCGTTACCATGAAGGTGTGGCTATTTTGTCTAAAACACCTATTGAAGTCAGAGAAATTTTGGTTTCAGATGTGGATGATCCAACAGACTATCATACTCGCCGTGTTGCCCTGGCTGAAACTGTAGTCGATGGTAAGGAACTTGCAGTTGCCAGTGTCCACCTTTCTTGGTGGGATAAAGGTTTCCAAGAAGAATGGGCACGATTTGAGGCTGTCTTGAAAGAATTGAACAAGCCACTTTTACTAGCTGGAGATTTTAACAATCCAGCAGGTCAGGAAGGCTACCAAGCTATTTTAGCTTGTTCATTAGGGTTACAAGACGCATTTGAAGTTGCTCAAGAGAAAAGTGGTAGCTATACTGTTCCACCAGAAATTGATGGCTGGAAGGGGAACACTGAACCCCTTCGAATCGACTATGTGTTTACTACCAAAGAGTTAGAGGTGGAAAATTTACATGTCGTATTTGATGGAAATAAGAATCCGCAAGTTAGTGATCACTATGGCTTGAATGCTACTTTAAACTGGAAATAATGACTGATACTCTTCGAAAATCTCTTCAAACTACGTCAACGTCGCCTTGCCGTATAGATGTTACTGACTTCGTCAGTTCTATCTGCAACCTCAAAACAGTGTTTTGAGCAACCTGCGGCTAGTTTCCTAGTTTGCTCTTTGATTTTCATTGAGCATGAAAAGAGGTTGGGATTATAAAATTCCAGCCTTTTTCTGACTAGAAAAGCTACTGGAAATAGCCTAAATAAGTGAGACTACTGTAATGGAATAAAATATGGTATAATTGATAAGATAGATAGAATCGAGGATATTATGTCATTTACGAAATTTCAATTTAAAAAATATATTAGTGAAGCCTTGGAGGAGTTGAAATTTACAACTCCAACAGAGGTGCAAGACAAGTTGATTCCTATTGTTTTGGCAGGTCGTGATCTAGTCGGTGAATCAAAAACAGGTTCAGGTAAGACTCATACTTTCTTGTTACCGATTTTCCAGCAGTTAGATGAAGCTAGTGATAGTGTGCAAGCAGTCATTACTGCACCAAGCCGTGAGTTGGCTACTCAAATTTACCAAGCGGCCCGTCAGATTGCTGCCCACTCAGATGTCGAAGTTCGTGTGGTTAATTATGTGGGTGGTACGGATAAGGCTCGCCAAATTGAGAAATTGGCAAGTAATCAGCCTCATATTGTTATCGGAACACCAGGCCGTATCTACGACTTGGTTAAATCTGGTGATCTAGCTATTCACAAGGCCAAGACCTTTGTGGTCGATGAGGCAGATATGACCTTGGATATGGGATTCTTGGAAACCGTTGATAAGATTGCTGGCAGCTTTCCAAAAGACCTGCAATTCATGGTCTTCTCAGCAACTATTCCACAAAAGTTGCAGCCATTTTTGAAAAAATACTTGTCAAATCCTGTTATGGAGAAAATCAAGACCAAAACGGTCATTTCTGATACCATTGATAATTGGTTGATTTCGACCAAGGGCCGAGATAAGAATGCTCAAATTTACCAGTTGACTCAGTTGATGCAACCTTATTTAGCAATGATTTTTGTTAACACTAAAACGCGTGCTGATGAATTGCATTCATATCTGACTGCTCAAGGCTTGAAGGTGGCAAAAATCCATGGGGATATTGCCCCTCGTGAACGCAAGCGAATCATGAATCAGGTAAAAAATCTGGATTTTGAGTATATTGTCGCAACAGATTTGGCAGCGCGTGGAATTGACATTGAAGGTGTCAGTCATGTTATCAATGATGCCATTCCGCAAGATTTGTCCTTCTTTGTTCACCGTGTTGGTCGTACTGGACGAAATGGCTTACCAGGTACAGCTATTACCCTTTATCAGCCAAGTGATGACTCGGATATCCGTGAATTGGAGAAATTGGGAATCAAGTTTACTCCTAAGATGATCAAAGACGGGGAATTTCAAGATACTTATGACCGTGATCGTCGTGCCAACCGTGAGAAAAAGCAAGATAAGCTTGATATCGAAATGATTGGTTTGGTTAAAAAGAAAAAGAAAAAAGTTAAACCAGGTTATAAGAAAAAAATTCAATGGGCGGTTGATGAAAAACGTCGTAAAACCAAGCGTGCTGAAAATCGCGCTCGTGGTCGTGCAGAGCGTAAAGCAAAACGCCAAACATTTTAAGGTAATTGTTGGAGTGATGAGCTCCAACCTTTTTATTTATGAGAACGAACTATCTAAACAGAAACACTACATTAAAGACTGCAAATTGCGCTTAAAAATGGTATAATGGTAACGTTATATAGTCCCGATAAGATGGTAGAAATTTCTATTTTTTCTTTTGAGTCTCAATTCGCAAATACTGACGGCTCCAAAGTCGTTCGTCATTCTACGGTTGTCGCAATAATGCGGTTACCCTATGCACCTGACTAGCTTCAGAAATAAAAAAGTATCGTTTTTATTTCTTTCGTGTTGTAACTCTAAGATAATGGAAATACCTACTAGTACTTTGTAACTCTATAACACTATTTTTAAGGGGGGACATTTTTATGTCAGAACGTAAATTATTCACGTCTGAATCTGTATCTGAGGGGCATCCAGATAAGATTGCAGACCAAATTTCAGATGCGATTTTGGATGCTATTTTAGCTAAGGATCCAGATGCGCACGTTGCTGCTGAGACAGCTGTATATACTGGTTCCGTCCATATTTTTGGTGAAATATCTACAAATGCCTATGTGGATATTAACCGTGTGGTTCGTGATACCATTGCAGAGATTGGCTACACCAATACAGAATATGGTTTTTCTGCTGAGACGGTGGGAGTCCATCCGTCACTTGTTGAGCAGTCACCGGATATCGCCCAAGGTGTTAACGAAGCCTTGGAGGTTCGTGGAAATGCAGATCAAGATCCATTGGACTTAATTGGAGCTGGTGACCAAGGGCTCATGTTTGGATTTGCAGTGGATGAAACAGAAGAGCTCATGCCTTTACCAATTTCACTCAGTCATAAATTGGTTCGTCGTCTGGCAGAACTTCGTAAGTCTGGGGAAATTAGCTATCTTCGCCCAGATGCTAAATCACAAGTTACGGTTGAGTATGATGAAAATGACCGTCCCGTACGTGTGGAAACAGTTGTTATTTCAACTCAGCACGATCCAGAAGTCAGCAACGAACAAATTCACAATGATGTCATTAACAAGGTTATCAAAGAGGTTATTCCAGCCTCTTACTTGGATGAGCAAACAAAATTCTTTATCAATCCAACTGGTCGCTTTGTAATCGGTGGGCCTCAAGGAGACTCAGGCTTGACTGGTCGTAAGATTATCGTGGATACCTATGGTGGCTACTCTCGTCACGGTGGTGGTGCCTTCTCTGGTAAAGATGCGACTAAGGTGGACCGTTCTGCCTCATATGCAGCTCGTTATATTGCCAAGAATATTGTTGCAGCGGGTCTTGCTAAGAAGGCGGAAGTACAATTGGCTTACGCTATTGGTGTTGCCCAGCCTGTTTCTGTCCGTATCGATACCTTTGGTACAGGAACAGTAGCTGAAAGCAAACTTGAAAAAGCGGCTCGTCAAATCTTTGACCTTCGCCCTGCAGGAATTATCCAAATGCTGGATCTCAAGCGTCCAATTTACCGTCAAACAGCGGCTTATGGACACATGGGGCGTACAGATATTGATCTTCCATGGGAACGTTTGGACAAGGTAGATGCTTTGAAAGAAGCAGTCAAATAAAATTTTAAGAGGGGAACTTCCTCTCTTTTTAATATACTGTTTTCTCTAAAATCATTGAAATTATAGCCTGAATTTGATATGATGGTCTTATGGATAAAAGTAGAGCAAATCGTGTTGAATACGATAAAAAGAGAATCGGTTTAATAGCCCTAGTAGCTATCTTTTCAGTAAGTATTTGTGTTCTTGGATCGATGATTGGCTACAAGGTATTTTCAAAACAAAACTTTGAACAAAAGATTGAATCGCTTAAAAAAGAGAAAGATGATCAATTGAGTGAGGGAAATCAGAAGGATCATTTTCGTAAAGGACAAGCCGAAGTGATTACCTATTATCCTCTCCAAGGGGAGCAAGTGATTTCGTCTGTAAAAGGAATCATAGTGCAGGATATTAAGGAAAATTTAGAAGATAAGGAAAATCTGGTTTTTTATTATACAGAGAAACAGGATTCGACTTTAAAAGGGATTGTTAACCGAAGTGTGATGAAACAAGTCTATGATTTAACTTGGTCAAAAGTTGAAGAGACTGAAAAAACTAGTCTGGCAAAAGTCCATTTGACAGAAGATGGCAAACTTTTTACACTTGATCAATTATTTTCAGATGCTAGTAAGGCTAAAGAAAAACTGATAAAAGAACTGACTTCTTTCTTACAGGATAAGAAATTAGAACAAGACAAAATTGATCAGATAGTTAAAGGCTTGTCTGCCCAAGACCTGTCTGCATGGAACTTTGATTATAAGGATAGCCAAATTATTCTTTATCCAAGTCAGGAAGTTGAAAATCTAGATGAGATTGCCTTGCCAGTATCTAGTTTCTTTGAGCTTATTCAGTCCTCATATTTGCTAGATAAGGATGCGGAACTTTATAAAGCTTATTTGGAGAAGAAAAATCGTAAAGTAGTAGCCTTGACTTTTGATGATGGACCAAATCCTACAACGACAACTCAAGCATTAGATACTCTTTCTAAGTATGGAATTAAGGCTACTTTCTTTGTTTTAGGTAAGAATGTTGCTGGTAATGAAGAGATTTTGAAACGCATGAAATCGGATGGTCATGTCATTGGAAACCATAGTTGGAGCCATCCAGTTCTTTCAAAACTTTCGCTTGATGAAGCCAAAAAACAAATAACTGATACTGAGGCTGCACTAACTAAAGTGTTGGGTTCTAGTTCTAAGCTCATGCGTCCTCCTTATGGAGCCATTACAGACGATATTCGCAATAGCTTAGATTTGAGCTTTATTATGTGGAATGTGGATAGTCTGGACTGGAAGAGTAAAAATGAAGCATCTATTTTGACAGAAATTCAGCGTGAAGTCAAGAATGGTTCTATTATTCTCATGCATGATATCCATGCTGAGACTGTAAATGCTCTACCGAAGGTTATTGACTACTTGAAAGGGCAAGGTTATGACTTTGTCACAGTTCCAGAAATGCTTAATTCACGATTAAAATCACATGAACTATTCTATAATCGTGATCAGTAAGATTTTTGCTGAATGACCAATTAAATAGCAAGTAATTTTTCAATAAAGAAATTTAGTCTTGTATCACTCAAGGCTAATTTTTTATGTTTAAATCGTATGATATGATTAATATTACAATTTTGTTACAAAATATTTTTTTGATAGAATTTTCTGATAATTTAGTATATAATACTTTTAATTTAAATAAAAAGGAGTGATTTTATGGGAGATTGCAAAGATTTTTGTCATCAAAAGTACCAAATAGCAACGATTTTTCTGCTATCGGTCTTTGTATTCGGATTTACTTTCGCACAGGTTAGTGCCGATGAGGGAAAAATTGAAACATCCAATCAAGTTACACATGCAGTAACAATTAATAAATTAGATGATTCAAATAAGCTCGCACCGCCAGTCACGGCTGACAAGAATGCTCTAGATTCTCCTTCAAAGGAAAAAACAGAAGTGACAGAGTCATTAAAACAAGATGATTCTATAGAATATAGAGATAATAAGTCAGACAAGAATGTAATCACACAGAAAGAAAAGACTGCTATAAAAAGTGAAGAGAAGAAGGAAGAATCAGCAGTAAAAAGCAGTTCTTCTTCCGAAAGTTCACAATTACAGTCGTTATCTCAAAGTGGGCATAAAGAAAAGCCAAATAGTATCTCCAGTAATGAAATGATTACTGTCCCTAAAACATGGGAAGCAGGACACAAAGGGCAAGGAACTGTAGTCGCTGTTATAGATTCAGGCCTTGATTTGAATCATGAAGTTCTGCGTATTTCTGATCCGTCAAAGGCGAAATTTAAAAATCAGAATGATATCGAAAAAGCTAAAAAGGCTGCTGGTATTGACTATGGGAAATGGTACAGTGACAAGGTAGTATATGCTTATGATTACTTTGATGGAACAGATAATATAAAAGAGGCTGAAAAAGAGTCTCATGGAATGCACGTTACTGGTATTGTAGCTGGAAATCCAGTTAATAAAGCTCCGAATTCTGAGAAGGTATATGGAGTTGCACCAGAAGCTCAAATAATGTTTATGAGAGTTTTTTCAGACAGAGATAAAACTACAGCATCTGCCTTTTATGTAAAAGCCATTGATGACGCAGTTGCGTTAGGTGCAGATGTGATCAATATGAGTTTGGGTGCAGGTGCGGGTTCAACGGTAGATGCAGGTTCAGATATTATTGAAGCAGTAAAAAGAGCACGCGCTAAAGGAGTATCTGTTGTTATTGCTGCTGGTAATAGCAATAGTTTCGGTAGAGGTTTTTCACAACCATTAGCAGAAAATCCTGATTACGGACTGGTTGGAAATCCCTCTACAGTAGAAGATTCAATTTCTGTTGCTTCTATTAATAATAAAATTCTAACTACTGAAGTCTTTGAAGTAAAAGGTTTAGAAAATGATACTAAACTTGATTATGGTAAGTTTGATTTTAATAGACCTGAAGCAGAAAAAGATTTTGAAAAAGGGAAAGAATACGAATATGTAGCAGCGGGTATTGGTCGTGAAGAAGATTTTGCTAATATTGATGTAAGAGGCAAGTTAGCACTGATTCAACGTGGTAAAATCCATTTCTCTGATAAGATTAAAAATGCTCTTCAACACGGTGCAGCTGGAGTTTTAATTTATAATAACGTTGAAGGTGCAAATGTTAGTATGTCTGTTACAGGTGATGCTAAGAAAATCCCATCTGTCTTTATTTCAAAACATTATGGTGAAATTCTTAAATCTGGTCAGTATAAAATTGTCTTTAATCATAAGATGGATAATCGTAAATCAGATGTTGCAGACCAATTATCAGATTTTTCAAGTTGGGGAGTTACAACAGATGGACAATTGAAACCAGATGTTACTGCACCTGGTGGAAATATCTATTCATCATTTAATGACAATAGTTATGGAAGTATCAGTGGAACAAGTATGGCGGCTCCTCATATAGCTGGTGTCGCAGCATTAGTCAAAGAATATTTAGCAAAGAAACACCCTGAATTATCAGCTAGTCAAATTTCAGAGATTGTAAAAGCTTTAATTATGTCTACTGCAAAACCACATTTTAATAAACAAACTGGAGCCTATACTTCTCCACGTCAGCAAGGTGCCGGTGTAGTTGACACGATGGCAGCAACCAGCACAAATCTATTTGTAACAGGTACAAATAACTATCCAAGTGTTACTCTTGGCAATGTTGGTGATAAATTTACCTTTGAAGTTACAATTCATAATATTTCGGACAAAGACCAAACATTGAAGATGCTTGTAAATACAAATACGGATGAAGTTAACGAAGGGAAATTCACTCTCCGTCCACGAAAACTAACTGAAACAGTCTGGCCTGAAGTAACTGTGAAAGCTCATAGTACGAAGACGGTAACAGTTAGAGTAGATACAAGTAAGTTTACTGAAGAACTTAGTAAAATAATGCCAAATGGTTATTTTCTAGAAGGATTTGTTAGATTTGTCAATCCTGCAGATGATGGTTCTATTATTGGTTTACCATTTATGGGATTTAAGGGAGAATTCCAAAATCTACCTGCAATAGAAAAACCAATTTATAATTTGATTCAGGAAGGAAAAAGTGGATTTTACTCTAAAATTGATAAAGATAATCCAGCAATTTCACCTTCGGACGATGCAACTTATTTAACAAGTTCTGAAAATGATTTAAATGTTTTAAAAGCAGAGCGTCAAGGAAATCGAGTGACTGTACTCGGAGTGAAACAAGATGCCGAAGGAAAATACCATCTTCAATTAGATGAAAAGGGGAACATCCGCCTTGCTATCTCACCAAACGATGATGGTAATAAAGATTCTGTTCAATTTAAAACTCTTGTTTATAGAAACTTGGTAAATCTTCGTGCAACAGTTTATGATTCTTCAGATACAACACATAGTAACCCTATTTGGAAAAGTCGTCCAACAGACCTTGTAAAAAATTATTTTGATGGCGATACTAGAAATCCAAGAAGTTACGTTCTAGATAAAACAGCTTGGGGAGGAAAAGATTCTAACGGAAATCGAGTCTCTGATGGAATTTATGACTATGTTATTAGTTATAAGCCAGATGTCCCTGGAGCTGAAGAACAATACACAACATTTAAAATTCAAATCGATACACAAAAACCTCTGATTACTTCGGGATATATTCGTTCTCAAAAAGATCAAGAACAATTTATAGCTCGTAAACCTCAGGATGTAGGAAATGGGGGAATTCTTTTAGAAAAAGTCTTTTATATTCGTCCTTCTGAAAATAGAGAATCGACAGATTCAGAAATCGAACAGTATCAAATTATCAAACAAAATGAAGATGGTAGTTATACACTTCCTAAGAACATTGATAAATCGCAAATCTTCTATTATGTGGAAGACTTTGCGGGAAATGTAGACTTTATATCTCTAAAAGATCTTGTAGGTGAAGAAAATAGTGGCCGTGTAAAAATTGCTATATTAAATAATAAAACAAAGAGTGAGATTGATACGACTTATGTTTATCGCATTAAAAATAGTGAAGGTCAATATGTAACTGTTGATAAATCAAAAGATATTAATTTCTTGAAATTTGGACATTATGTTGCAGAAATTTTTAGCTATGACCGTACAGAGTTGAAATTTGTGAGTGCCTTATCTAAGGAATTTGATTTAACGAAAGAAAATAGTTTTCAAACTATTACCTTCTTGGCTAACAAAATGAAATATGCCCCAGTAACGGTTGGCTTTAATCAAGCTGTTCCTGGAACTACAACGATTACTTTGGTAGGTGAAGACGGTCAGAGTCAAGTCTTGCCAGCTGAAACATATGGTAAAAATTCTTATGGTAAGAAAGTGGTTCCTGGTGAATATAAGGTTCTTGTAAATCTGTCAAACGGTTATGAATTACTTGATAATCTTCAACCATTTAAAGTTCTGTTTGGTCAAAATAATGTTTTGTCACTTTCAGTTGTTTCTAAGTTAGCCTTGATTGCAGCTTTAAATAAACAAATGGAAGTAGTTAAAACTCCAAGATATTATAATACAAAACAGAATTTAAAAGAGATGTTTGACCAAAGTGTCAAAGATGCCCAACTAGCATTGGGAAGTAAACTTAACCAAGATAAAATTGACCAAATTGTTAAGGCTTTAGAGTCTGCTATGCAAACATTAGATGGTAAGGAATCTGATATCACATCATTGAAGAATGCCATTAAAGCATATGCTGAGACAGTTAAAAAAGGTAAATATATAAATTCTGATCAAGAACGCAAAGGTCAATATGATCGTGAATTTAAACTCTTAGCATTATTAATTACAAAAGATTTGATAACTCAAGATGAAATCGATCGTCTATTGACCACTTTCTTGAAAGCACAAGAACAGCTAAATGGGAAAGAAACAGATTTCATGAGCCTAAAAAATGTTATCGTGGATGAAGTGAAGTTCCAAGACAAAGATCCAAGATTTTTGACAGCTAGCAAAGAGGAGAAGGATGCATATAATCTTATTTTCAGCAAAGCTAAGCTACTTTTAGAAAATTCAGAAGCTAGTCAAGAAGAAATTAATGCAGCAATCAATGCTCTAAAAGAGACGACTGTAAAACTGAAGGCTAATAAAGTAGAGATTCCAACCAAACCAGTTGTAGCTGTTAAGCCAGTTAATCCAACTAAACCAGTTGTACCAGTTAAGGCAGTTAATCCAGCTAAACCAGTTGTAACGATTAATCCAGTTAATCCAGCTAAACCGGTTGATCCAACTAAAGAAGTTGCACCAGTTAATCCAGCTAAACCGGTTGTAACGATTAA
>NZ_PNGD01000008.1:0-54622 GCF_002871495.1 Streptococcus sp. UMB0029 | reverse complement strand
TAATCCAACTAAACCAGTTGTAACGATTAATCCAGTTAATCCAGCTAAACCGGTTGTAACGATTAAACCAGCTAATCCAACTAAACCAGTTGTAACGATTAAACCAGCTAATCCAACTAAACCAGTTGTACCAGTTAAGGCAGTTAATCCAGCTAAACCAGTTGCATCGATTAAGCCAGTTTCTCAAGTGCAACCTGTTAAATTAGTAAGTCACAATAGACAAGTCTCAACTATTAAGCCTTCAATTAGCAATGATAAAATTGAGAAAACTCCATCAATTATAGAAGCTAATCATGAGAATAAAACACTAGCTGGAAGTGGTCAACAAGTGCTTTTAGCTACAGTCAACAAAGAAGGAAAACAATTACCAGCCACTGGTGAGAATAACATGATTTCTATTATTCTAAGTATTTCAGGAATTTCTCTCTTATTGTCAGTTATTGGACTTGCAACTTTTTCAAAAAG
The DNA here is from genome assembly GCF_002871495.1 of Streptococcus sp. UMB0029. Classification (GTDB taxonomy): domain Bacteria; phylum Bacillota; class Bacilli; order Lactobacillales; family Streptococcaceae; genus Streptococcus. Next base: position 54,157 of record NZ_PNGD01000008.1, on the reverse strand, counting down.
TGAGTAGAGAATACTATACATCTTTCAATAGTTTTTGATTTACAGTATGTTACAATTCTGATATAATAGTCAGCAGGAAAGAAAGTCTTATGGCGTTCTTCAAGCGAGCTTGGGATAGTGGGAGCCAAGTAGGACAAAATAAAGAGCTGGCACTTTCTGTAGTATTTTCAAAAGCAATGAAGTAATAAATTAGGGTGGAACCGCGTTTCTGACGCCCCTAGGTTAAATCAACCTAGGATTGTCGGACGCGGTTCTTTCGCTTATTCAATCTATTATGTGAAAGAAAGGAGAGACGTGGAAAATCTTTATTTTGTAAAAGACGATAGTCAACTAGCTGCATTTCGTGATTTTGTAGTAAGAAATACTGAAAAGTTGAAAGCTTATCAATCTTTTTTAAAGAATGAACTTGCAGTCTGTGATTTACCGCAAGCCGTTATTTGGTCAAGTTTTAATGCTGCTACACAGATTATTAGGGAAAGCGCTGTTCCAGCCTATACAAATAATCGACGAATGGTTATGACGCCTGATTTAGCTGTTTGGAAAGAGTTGTATTTGCATCAGTTGATGGACTACGAGTGTTCTCAGCAAACTCAAGCAATAGAAAGTCACTATCATTCTTTATCTGAAAATTTCCTCTTACAGATTGTAGGACATGAGTTGGCTCATTGGTCGGAGCATTTTTTAGATGATTTTGATGGTTACGACTCTTATATCTGGTTCGAAGAGGGGATGGTTGAATATATTAGTCGCAAGTATTTCTTGACAGAAGAGGAATTTCAAGCGGAAAAAATTTCTAATCAATCTCTCGTAGAACTTTTTCAGAAGAAGTATGGTTGGCATTCATTGAATAATTTTGCTTCTTCGACTTATGATAAGAACTATGCAAGTATTTTTTACGAATACTGGCGTAGTTTTTTGACAATAGATAAGTTGGTAGAAAATCTAGGTAGTGTACAAGCGGTCTTAGATTCTTATCATATATGGGCAAATACAGATAAAACTCTTCCCTTGTTAGATTGGTTTGTTCAGCAGAAATTAATTGAAAAAGAAATATAAAAACTAAAGGAGAAAACAATGTCTAAAAAATTGACTTTCCAGGAAATCATCCTTACTTTGCAACAATTTTGGAATGACCAAGGTTGTATGCTCATGCAGGCTTATGACAATGAAAAAGGTGCGGGGACAATGAGTCCTTACACTTTCCTTCGTGCTATCGGACCTGAGCCATGGAATGCGGCTTATGTAGAACCATCACGTCGTCCTGCTGATGGTCGTTATGGGGAAAACCCTAACCGTCTTTACCAACACCACCAATTCCAAGTGGTTATGAAACCTTCTCCATCAAATATCCAAGAACTTTACCTTGAGTCTTTAGAAAAATTAGGAATCAATCCTTTGGAACACGATATTCGTTTTGTTGAGGACAACTGGGAAAATCCATCTACTGGTTCGGCTGGTCTTGGTTGGGAAGTTTGGCTTGATGGGATGGAAATTACTCAATTCACTTATTTCCAACAAGTTGGTGGATTGGCAACTGGCCCTGTGACTGCGGAAGTGACCTATGGTTTGGAGCGTTTGGCTTCTTACATTCAAGAAGTTGATTCTGTCTATGATATCGAGTGGGCCGATGGTGTAAAATACGGAGAAATCTTTATCCAGCCTGAGTACGAGCACTCAAAATATTCGTTTGAAATTTCGGACCAAGAAATGTTGCTTGAAAACTTTGATAAGTTTGAAAAAGAAGCTGGTCGTGCTTTGGAAGAAGGCTTGGTTCACCCTGCCTATGACTATGTTCTCAAATGTTCACACACCTTTAACCTGCTTGACGCGCGTGGTGCTGTATCTGTAACAGAGCGCGCAGGTTATATCGCACGTATCCGTAACCTGGCCCGTGTCGTAGCCAAAACCTTTGTCGCAGAACGCAAACGCCTAGGCTACCCACTTTTGGATGAAGCAACACGGGCTAAACTCTTAGCAGAAGACGCAGAATAAAGAGAGTGACAAATTACGAAAATGAGCGAACAGAGTGAGCCCTGAGCCAGTTGCCGCAGTGATGAATGTATCCTTAGTAAAGCTAAGGATACTAGGCAAAATTGGAGACTTTTGGCTCCAATTTTAGCAATGAAACAACGAAGTTGGTTGCTTGCGAGCCCATCACATAAGGCAAACTGGAAAATAAAAAGATAATTTTCGGAGAAAAAACATGACAAAAAACATGACAAAAAACTTATTAGTAGAACTCGGTCTTGAAGAATTACCAGCCTATGTTGTCACACCAAGTGAAAAACAATTAGGTGAAAAAATGGCAGCCTTCCTCAAGGAAAACCGTCTGTCTTTTGAAGATATTCAAACCTTCTCAACACCACGCCGTTTGGCTGTTCGAGTTACTGGTTTGGCAGACAAGCAGTCTGATTTGACAGAAGATTTCAAGGGTCCAGCAAAGAAAATTGCCTTGGATAGTGATGGAAACTTCACCAAAGCAGCTCAAGGATTTGTCCGTGGAAAAGGCTTGACGGTTGAAGATATTGAATTCCGTGAAATCAAGGGTGAAGAATATGTCTATGTCACTAAGGAAGAAGTTGGACAAGTAGTTGAAGTTATTGTTCCTGGTGTTGTAGATGTCTTGAAGTCACTGACTTTCCCTGTCAGCATGCACTGGGCTGGAAATAGTTTTGAATACATTCGTCCTGTTCACACTTTGACTGTTCTTTTAGATGAAGAAGAATTTGACTTGGATTTCCTTGATATCAAGGGCGGTCGTGTGAGCCGTGGTCATCGTTTCTTGGGACAAGAAACTAAGATTCAGTCAGCATTGAGCTATGAAGAAGATCTTCGTAAGCAGTTTGTAATAGCGGATCCTCGTGAACGTGAGCAAATGATTGTTGACCAAATCAAAACAATCGAAGCTGAACACAGTGTACGTATCGAAATTGATGCGGACTTGCTTAATGAAGTCTTGAACTTGGTTGAATACCCAACTGCCTTTATGGGAAGTTTTGATTCCAAATACCTTGACGTTCCAGAAGAAGTCTTGGTGACTTCGATGAAGGAACACCAACGTTATTTTGTTGTCCGTGATCAAGATGGTAAACTCTTGCCAAACTTCATTTCTGTTCGTAATGGAAACGCAGAGCATTTGGAAAATGTTATCAAAGGAAATGAAAAAGTCTTGGTCGCTCGCTTAGAAGACGGAGAATTCTTCTGGCGTGAAGACCAAAAATTGGTTATTTCTGACCTTGTTGAAAAATTAAACAATGTAACCTTCCATGAGAAGATTGGTTCCCTTCGTGAACACATGATTCGTACGGGTCAGATTGCTATTCTCTTGGCAGAAAAGGCTGGTTTGTCAGCGGATGAAACGATTGACCTAGCTCGTGCAGCAGCCATTTACAAGTTTGACTTGTTGACAGGTATGGTTGGCGAATTTGACGAGCTCCAAGGAATTATGGGTGAGAAATATGCCCTTCTTGCTGGTGAAACTCCAGCAGTGGCAGCCGCTATTCGTGAACACTACATGCCCACATCGGCTGAAGGAGAGCTTCCAGAGAGCAAGGTCGGTGCAGTGCTTGCCATTGCAGACAAATTGGATACGATTTTGAGTTTCTTCTCAGTAGGTTTAATTCCATCAGGTTCTAATGACCCTTATGCCCTTCGTCGTGCAACTCAAGGTGTAGTTCGTATCTTGGATGCCTTTGGTTGGCACATTGCTATGGATGAGCTGATTGATAACCTTTATGCTTTGAAATTTGACAGCTTGACTTATGAAAATAAGGCAGAGGTTATGGACTTTATCAAGGCTCGTGTTGATAAGATGATGGGGTCTACTCCAAAAGATATCAAGGAAGCCGTTCTTGCAGGATCAAACTTTGTTGTGGCGGATATGTTGGAAGCGGCAAGTGCTCTCGTAGAAGCAAGCAAGGAAGAAGACTTTAAACCATCTGTTGAATCACTTTCTCGTGCCTTTAACTTAGCTGAGAAGGCAGAAGGAGTTGCTACAGTTGATTCAGCTCTCTTTGAGAATGAAGAAGAAAAAGCCTTGGCAGAAGCAGTAGAATCACTCGTTTTGTCAGGGACTGCCAGTCAGCAATTGAAACAGCTCTTTGCTCTTAGCCCAGTCATCGATGCCTTCTTTGAGAATACTATGGTTATGGCCGAAGATGAGGCAGTTCGTCAAAATCGTTTGGCAATCTTGTCGCAATTAACCAAGAAAGCAGCTAAGCTTGCTCGTTTTAACCAAATTAACACTAAATAAAATTTGATAAACGGACTTTATCTTATCAAAAAGGAGAATAAATGGATCCGAAAAAAATTGCTCGTATTAACGAGCTTGCCAAAAAGAAAAAAACAGAAGGCTTGACACCAGAAGAAAAAGTTGAACAAGCCAAACTACGTGAGGAGTACATCGAAGGTTATCGTCGCACTGTTCGTCACCACATCGAAGGGATCAAAATTGTGGACGAAGAAGGAAACGATGTTACACCAGAGAAACTACGTCAAGTCCAACGTGAAAAAGGTTTACATGGCCGTAGTCTCGATGATCCAAATTCATAATAAATATTCTTTCTTTTAACAAAGATAGATAAAATAATACCAAAAGACTAGCAGTTTGTGTTTGCTAGTCTTTTTTTGCTAAAAAAGGAACCAAGATGGTTCCTAAAACTACTATTAGTTGCTTGCACCAGATGTAGCGTCTGCGCCACCACCGTGGCCTCCAGCATCACCTGCATCAGAAGCTCCAGATGTAGCATCTGCATCGCCGTGACCATGTCCGCCAGCAGATGCTACAGCATTTCCACCAACTAGACGTTGACCAGTTGTTTCTAAGTACCAATCAAGCCATGGTTGGAAATTAAAGATGATTTCATTAATTCCAGCATATGAGCCATCTGGATAGTACATTGCTTTATAGTTATGAGTATTAATTACACCTTCTGGTTGTCCCGGAACAATTGTACGAACATACTCTTGATCACCATTACGTAATACGCCTACAACCCACTCAACGTTTTTCATTCTTGCAGGTGGTAGAGAAGCATGTACTGTTCCTAGTCGGCTACCTGCTTGAACTCGCACACGTTTACCATACATTGTGTTTGGATCTTGGTGGGCGTTATTGTAGTACAAGAATTGGTTATTATCATCCGCATATGTCAACTCAAATGGCATTGCTTTCAAGAACATATCAATTTGGTTAACTGTCAAGATACCGTGGTCTAATTTAACGTAAGTATCTCCAGAAACAGCTCCAACAAGCTCAGCTGCTTTTTCTACCCATTCAGGATCATCAGGGTCAACTCCTTGAATGGTAGTTGCAATTGGATTTGTACAATATAAATCTTCTGGTGCGATTGGTTTTGGTTTTTTCAATTTTGAAACGACTCCCACATATTTTACAAAGTTGTCTAAACATGTTTCAAGGAAATTAATAGTTCCTTCATTTGTGATATTCCCATTAACATCAAAGGCTTCTTTAGCTTTACCGAGAAGGAATTCATTTCCTGGAAGTGTGTAGGCATTGACACCTGGAGCGTCAAGAATCTTACGAAGGTGAACTTGGGCACGAGAAGTACCTTGGTCGTAGTAAGATGCTCCCACAATCATGACTGGTTTGTTTTCAAATGGATGAACTTCGTATGAAAGCCATTCAAGAACAGATTTTAGGGAAGCTGAGATTGTGTGGTTGTGCTCAGGAGTAGCGATGATAACACCATCAGCACGAGTAATTTTGTTATATAAATAACGTAATTGGAAACTTTCGTCCCATTTTTCGTCTTGGTTAAACATTGGAACTTCGTCAATTTCAAGAACTTCTAATTCAAATTTAAGTTTGAAGTGACGACGGATGAATTCCAAGAGTTTACGGTTATATGATTGATCGTAGTTTGATCCTACAAGTCCAACAAATTTCATTCTTTTTGGTCTCCTATCTTACAAATTTTCCCAGTCAAAGTCTTCAGCATCTTTGCGAAGTAGTTCTTGTGCGTTACGCAATTTTTCTGTGATTTTTACAAAGATACGGAAGTCGTCAAAAGTGGCATCCAGTTTTTTGATAACATCAAGATCTACTAGGTCTCCACTTGGGGTGAAGGCTTGAAGAGAATGTGAAAGCAAGAATTCATCTGGAAGGACACTTGCTTTAATTTCTGGAGCATTCAAGATTTGGCGAAGTTGTAATTGAGCACGTGATGAACCAAGCGTACCATATGAAGCACCTGTAATCATGATTGGTTTGTTCAAGAGTGGGTAGATACCGTAAGACAACCAAGCAAGAGCGCTCATCAAAACAGCTGGGATAGAGTGGTCATACTCAGGAGTACCGATAATAACGCCATCTGCCTCTTCAATTTTAGTAGCAATTTCCAGAATTTCAGCAGGTACTTGCTTGTCTGCTGGTTTGTTGAAGACAGGAATGTCTTTAATTTCAACAAGTTCAATTTCAGCTTTTTTAGCAAAGTGTTTTTGCATGTATTGAAGCAATTGACGGTTTGTAGAACGTTTTGAATTTGTTCCAACAATAGCAATAAGTTTTAACATGAGATTTCCTTTCTCTTTTTACATAATACGATTTTAAAACTCCATTGAAACATCTGTTTCTATAGAGTAGGAATTCCTGAAGAACAGCTTAGGTGACCTTCCTTATCGATGAGGATGGCTTCTATGCCCTCCAAACTTTCGACTTGCCAAAGGATAGAAGCGGGTCTTTCTCCAAATAGACGAGTTGTCCATATTTCACCATCGACTGATTTATCAGAGATGATTGTCAGACTAGCTAGTTCCGTTTCAATAGGATATCCTGTTTGGCTGTCAAAAATATGATGGTAATCTTTTCCATCGACAGTCAGGTGACGTTCATAAATACCTGAAGTCACGACAGATTGATTGACAACAGGGATAGTCATTAAGTGATTTCCCCTCGGATTGGCTGGGTCTTGAATCCCAATTTGCCAAGGCTGATCCCCTCTTGCCTGATTTTTTCCAATGGTCAGGATATTCCCTCCCAGATTGATTAAGGCAGAAGTCACTCCCTCTTCTCTCAGAAATTGGGCAACCTTATCTGCACTATAGCCCTTGGCTAAACAACCTAGATCGATCTTCATTCCTTTCTGTTTCAAGAATACAGTGGAAGTAGAAGAATCTAACTCGATATACTGAGGATTGATTAAAGGTAGCACAGATTCAATTTCTTGAGGTTGCGCAACTTTAGCATCTGAAAAACCGATGCGCCAGGTTTGAATCAAGGGACCAATGCTGATGTTGAGATGACTAGAGGGCGCTAGGCTATGTTCTAATCCAAGTGAAATCAGTTCGGACAGGTCTGGATGAACCTTGACTGGAGCTATTCCAGCTTGATGATTGATTTCCATCAACTCAGATTTTTGGCTATTGGCATTGAAGCGGTATTCAAGTTCTTTGAGCAAATCAAAGGATTTTTGGAGCAAGATATCGGCTCGCTCATCCACTAATGAAATAGTGATAGTAGTCCCCATTAGTCGTTCGGAATGTGAACTAAGAGGCAAGCTATCAACTCCTTTCTCTTATGAAAAGAAGGTAAAACATAGTGAATTAATATTAAATTTAATCCCTTACATTTTCTTTCCATGATACTAGCATACCATAAAGTCAGCGTTTTCACAAATAAAATTTGTAAAGATGTCAAGAAATATGCTCACGGAATGAAGAAAAATTGCAAGAATCCGTGTTAAGATACAGATTGTTTACAATTTTTTACAAAAAAATCGGGAAAATTAGTTAAACTCTTGTAAACGCTAACAGTAAATGTTATACTAGAAGAGTAAATTTAAAATTGAAGGTAGGAATTTTTCTATGAGTAAAATCGTTGTAGTTGGTGCTAACCACGCTGGTACAGCATGTATTAATACCATGTTGGATAATTTTGGTAATGAGAACGAAATCGTTGTATTTGACCAAAACTCTAACATCTCTTTCCTAGGATGTGGAATGGCCCTTTGGATTGGTGAACAAATTGACGGTGCTGAAGGCTTGTTCTATTCTGATAAAGAAAAATTGGAAGCAAAAGGTGCTAAAGTTTACATGAACTCACCTGTTCTTTCAATTGACTATGATAACAAAGTAGTTACTGCAGAAGTTGAAGGAAAAGAGCACAAAGAATCATACGAGAAATTGATTTTCGCTACAGGTTCTACACCAATCTTGCCACCAATCGAAGGTGTTGAAATTGTTAAAGGAAACCGCGAATTTAAAGCAACTCTTGAAAACGTACAATTTGTGAAATTGTACCAAAATGCTGAAGAAGTGATCAATAAACTTGCTGATAAGAGCCAACACCTTGACCGTATTGCCGTTGTTGGTGGTGGTTACATCGGTGTTGAACTTGCTGAAGCCTTTGAACGTCTTGGAAAAGAAGTTGTCCTTGTTGATATCGTTGATACTGTCTTGAACGGTTACTATGACAAAGACTTCACACAAATGATGGCGAAGAACTTGGAAGACCACAACATCCGTTTGGCTCTTGGTCAAACTGTTAAAGCAATCGAAGGTGACGGTAAAGTTGAACGCTTGATTACTGATAAAGAAACTTTCGACGTGGATATGGTTGTTCTTGCAGTTGGTTTCCGTCCAAACACAGCACTTGCTGATGGTAAGATTGAACTCTTCCGCAACGGTGCTTTCCTTGTAGACAAGAAACAAGAAACATCTATCCCAGGCGTTTACGCTGTAGGTGACTGTGCAACTGTTTATGACAATGCACGTAAAGACACTAGCTACATCGCACTTGCTTCAAATGCTGTTCGTACTGGTATCGTTGGTGCATACAACGCTTGTGGACATGAATTGGAAGGAATCGGTGTGCAAGGTTCAAACGGTATCTCAATCTACGGTCTTCACATGGTTTCAACTGGTTTGACTCTTGAAAAAGCTAAAGCTGCTGGTTACAACGCAACTGAAACAGGCTTTAACGATCTTCAAAAACCAGAATTTATGAAGCATGACAACCATGAAGTTGCCATCAAGATTGTCTTTGACAAAGATAGCCGTGAAATTCTTGGTGCACAAATGGTTTCACACGATTCTGCAATCAGCATGGGAATCCACATGTTCTCACTTGCTATCCAAGAGCATGTGACAATCGATAAATTGGCATTGACAGACCTATTCTTCTTGCCACACTTCAACAAACCATACAACTACATCACAATGGCTGCCCTTACAGCTGAAAAATAAAAATAAATGAGCTATCTGGCCTTAAGTTAAGGTCAGATAGTTTTTAGTCAATCTGTACCCATACAATTATGATTTTTTTATCTTGTGGTTCATCCTTTTCTGACTTAAAATGAAATAGTAGCTACCAATATAAATAATGAGGATAAAACAAATGACTGAAAATCGTTATGAATTAAATAAAAACTTGGCACAGATGCTCAAGGGTGGGGTTATCATGGACGTTCAAAATCCTGAACAGGCCCGTATTGCAGAGGCTGCTGGTGCGGCAGCTGTTATGGCCTTGGAACGGATTCCAGCTGATATTCGTGCAGCTGGTGGGGTTTCCCGTATGAGTGATCCAAAGATGATTAAGGAAATTCAAGAAGCGGTTAGCATTCCAGTAATGGCCAAGGTCAGAATCGGGCATTTTGTTGAAGCTCAGATTTTAGAGGCTATTGAGATTGACTATATCGATGAGAGTGAGGTTTTATCTCCAGCTGACGACCGTTTCCATGTGGATAAGAAAGAATTTCAAGTTCCTTTTGTCTGTGGAGCTAAGGACTTGGGAGAAGCCTTGCGTCGTATTGCTGAAGGAGCTTCTATGATTCGTACCAAAGGAGAACCAGGTACAGGAGATATCGTTCAAGCTGTTCGTCATATGCGTATGATGAATCAGGAAATTCGCCGCATTCAAAACCTACGTGAGGATGAACTTTATGTTGCTGCCAAGGACTTGCAAGTCCCTGTAGAATTGGTTCAATACGTCCATGAACATGGAAAATTGCCTGTTGTAAACTTTGCGGCTGGAGGCGTTGCAACGCCAGCAGATGCTGCGTTGATGATGCAATTAGGGGCAGAGGGTGTCTTTGTCGGTTCAGGTATTTTTAAGTCAGGAGATCCTGTTAAACGAGCAAGTGCCATTGTCAAAGCGGTAACTAATTTCCGAAATCCTCAAATATTGGCTCAAATCTCTGAAGATTTAGGAGAAGCCATGGTTGGTATCAATGAAAATGAGATTCAAATCCTCATGGCTGAGCGAGGAAAATAGATGAAAATCGGAATATTGGCCTTGCAAGGGGCCTTTGCAGAACATGCAAAAGTACTAGAACAATTAGGTGTCGAGAGTGTTGAAATCAGAAATTTAGATGATTTTCAGCAAGATCAGAATGACTTGTCTGGTTTGATTTTGCCTGGTGGGGAGTCTACAACCATGGGCAAGCTCTTACGTGACCAGAACATGCTGATTCCCATTCGAGAAGCCATTCTATCTGGTTTACCAGTATTTGGAACTTGTGCAGGCTTGATTTTGCTGGCTAAGGAAATCGCTTCTCAAGAAGAAAGTCATCTTGGAACTATGGATATGGTGGTCGAGCGCAATGCCTATGGACGTCAATTAGGAAGTTTCTACACGGAAGCAGAATGTAAGGGAGTCGGTCAGATTCCAATGACCTTTATCCGTGGTCCAATTATCAGTAGTGTTGGAGAGGGTGTAGAAATTCTAGCAACAGTTGATAATCAAATCGTTGCAGCCCAAGAAAAAAATATGCTGGTAACTTCTTTTCATCCAGAATTGACTGATGATGTTCGCTTGCACCAGTACTTTATCGAAATGTGTAAAGAAAAAAGTTGAGATTGAATTTCTCAACTTTTTTACATGTAATAAACAATGGCGATGTATTGGAGGGCAGATGCGGCTAGTATAAAGAGATGCCAAATCATGTGGAAATAAGGTTTTTTCTTGGCGTAAAATCCAGCTCCAACTGTATAAGAAAGTCCGCCAGTTACCATGAGGCTCCAGAAAATTGGTGTTGTTTGACTGATGATGGAAGGAATGATAGCCAGAACCAACCAGCCCATAATTAGGTAAAGAGCAAGGCTAAATTTCTCATTGACTTTTTTAGCAAAGATTTTATAGAGAATACCAAAGATGGTCGTTCCCCATTGGATGGCAATAATCAGATAACCAAACCAGTTATTCATTAAGGTCAAGACGACGGGCGTGTATGAGCCAGCAATGGCAACATAAATCATAGAATGGTCGATGATTCGCAAGACATATTTGTGGGTTGAACCATAGGCCATAGAGTGGTAAATGGTGGATGAGAGAAACATGAGAAAGAGACTAATAACGAAAATGGATACACCGATAGATGATAAAAATCCGTGTGCTTCATAACTATAGGTGGATGAAATAGGCAGTAAGATGAGCATGATGACTGCACCTACTGCGTGGGTCACACTATTAGCAATCTCCTCTCCAAAACTGAGTTGTTTACTGAGTTTAAGACTAGTGTTCATTGGATTACCTCCTCTTGAGTATGATGTATTAAGGCTAGGGTTTGATGATAGAGCTTAACGGTTTGGCAGCTACTTTGGATAATGGGGTTAGCTGGGTCAATTCCTTGATTCATGTAGTTCACAAAAGCATCGTAGAGTTGGTCTGAACTTGCTTGAGTTTGGAGAGTATTAAGTGTCTGAGCTATTTCTTGAATAGAAAATACAGACTTGAGGGTTGTGATAGCAATCAAACGGGCAATCTGTTGGCGTTGGTATTTTTTCTTGTCAGGCTTTGTTAGGTAACCATGTTTGACATAATTGTTGACCATAGATGCTGTCAGGCCCTTGTCTTTATCAGGAGAGATAGGGGCGCAGACCTGATTGACATAGAGCAAAACCTGGTCCAGATAGAGGTCAATGTTTGGAATTTCTGCCCATTTAGGGTAAGAAAAAGTAGTTTTCATTTCCAACTCCTTTTTATCTAGTTTTAATAACTATATTATAAAACAATAAAAACAAAAAGTCAAGTTTTAACTGCTTGTAGAAAGACTTAAATTATGCTATGATGGGAGAAACTAGTCAGAAATGAGGAGAAAAGATGGAGATTCGTTTAGCTTTTCCAAATGAAGTAGATGCCATCATGCAGGTGATGGAGGATGCTAAGAAATGTTTAGCAGAAGCTGGTAGTGACCAGTGGCAAAATGGCTATCCAAATGCTGATATTATTATTGAAGATATTATCTCAGGTCAAGCCTACGTAGCCTTGGAAGAGGGAGAACTACTAGCTTATGCAGCTGTGACCAAGAGTCCAGAGGCAGCCTATGAAGCCATTTATGAAGGAAAATGGCAAGCTGGGGAGTCAGAGTACCTAGTCTTTCACCGTATTGCTGTGGCAGCAGATGTGCAGGGACAGGGGGTGGCTCAAACCTTTTTAGAGGGCTTGATTGAAGGTTTTGATTATCTAGATTTTCGCTCAGATACGCATGTTGCAAACAAGGCTATGCAACATATTTTTGAAAAACTTGGTTTTGAAAAGGTTGGTAAAGTTCCAGTAGACGGGGAACGCTTAGCCTATCAAAAATTAAAAAAATAATGCAAAAGAAGTACGCAAAAATGCTCTATTCTTCGCCGATTGGCTCCCTTTCTCTCGTAGCTGATGATTATCATTTGTATGGCATTTGGGTGCAGGAGCAGAAGCGTTTTGAGAGGGGACTAGGAGATGAAACGATAGAAGCAGTTGTTAGTCATCCTATTTTAGATCCAGTTATTGCTTGCTTAGATGCTTATTTTAAAGGCAAGCCTAAGGATTTATTCGACTTGCCCTTGGCTCCAATCGGAACGGATTTTGAAAAGCGAGTTTGGTCCTATTTACAGGGAATTCCTTATGGTCATACAGTGACCTATGGACAAATAGCCCAAGACCTGCAAGTGGCTTCTGCTCAAGCAATTGGTGGAGCAGTGGGGCGCAATCCTTGGTCTATCCTAGTACCTTGTCATCGTGTGCTAGGAGCTGGCAAGCGTCTAACAGGTTATGCTGCAGGAGTGGAAAAGAAAGCTTGGCTCTTGGAGCATGAAGACGCAGATTTTAAAGATAGAAATAATAGAAAGTGAAAGACATGTTAGAATTTATCGAATACCCAAAATGTTCAACTTGTAAAAAAGCAAAACAAGAATTAAACCAACTCGGTGTGGACTACAAAGCTGTTCACATCGTGGAAGAAACACCTAGTCAAGAAGTCATTTTAAACTGGCTAGAAACCTCAGGATTTGAATTGAAGCAATTTTTTAACACTAGTGGAATCAAATACCGTGAATTAGGGCTGAAAGATAAGGTAGGAAGTCTGTCAAATCAAGAAGCGGCTGAGTTGCTAGCAAGTGATGGTATGTTGTTAAAACGGCCAATTTTAGTAGAAAATGGAACTGTTAAGCAAATCGGTTATCGAAAAGCTTATGAAGAATTGGGATTGAAATAGTTTTTACTTATCTCTTTGATAGATAAAATATATAACCTCTCTGTTTCAAAGTATGATAAACTAGTAGGTAGACAAAGTCTGTATCTGACCGTAGCAAATAATTTCATTGACGGCAGAAGTATGGTAGAATGAATCATTATCAGGAGAGGATGTTTTTATGAATGTTACAACGATTTTAGCATCAGATTGGTACCAAAACTTGATGCAATTGATTCCGGATGGCAAGCTGTTTAGCCTGCGTTCGGTCTTTGATGGAATCCCGAGAATTGTCCAACAACTTCCAACAACGATTATGTTGACAATTGGTGGTGCTCTTTTTGGCTTGGTTTTGGCGCTTCTTTTTGCCATTGTGAAAATCAATCGTGTCAAGATTTTATATCCCTTGCAGGCCTTCTTCGTTAGTTTCTTAAAAGGGACACCGATTTTGGTGCAACTCATGTTGACCTACTACGGGATTCCTTTGGCTTTGAAAGCCCTCAATCAGCAATGGGGTACTGGTCTCAATATCAATGCGATTCCAGCGGCTGCTTTTGCGATTGTAGCCTTTGCTTTCAATGAGGCAGCTTATGCCAGTGAAACCATTCGTGCAGCCATTCTCTCAGTTAATCCTGGTGAGATTGAGGCAGCACGCAGTCTGGGGATGACCCGAGCACAAGTTTATCGTCGCGTGATTATTCCCAATGCGGCCGTTGTGGCGACTCCAACCTTGATCAATTCCCTAATCGGCTTGACCAAGGGAACTTCCCTAGCCTTTAGTGCGGGTGTTGTGGAAGTCTTTGCCCAAGCTCAGATTTTGGGTGGTGCCGATTATCGTTATTTTGAGCGCTTCATCTCCGTTGCCCTTGTTTATTGGGTAGTCAATATCGGAATTGAAAGCCTAGGTCGTTTCATCGAGAGAAAAATGGCTATTTCTGCACCTGATACAGTGCAAACAGATGTGAAAGGAGACCTTCGTTAATGATTAAGATTTCGAATTTAAGCAAATCCTTTTCAGGACAGACTGTCTTGGATCATCTGGACTTGGATATTCAAAAAGGGGAAGTTGTAGCCTTGATTGGTTCTTCAGGAGCTGGAAAATCAACCTTTCTTCGCAGTCTCAATTATCTTGAAACACCTGATAGTGGCTCTATTCAGATTGATGATTTTTCAGTTGATTTTTCTAAAATCACTCAAGAAGAAATCCTTGCCCTACGCCGTAAGCTGTCTATGGTTTTCCAACAGTTTAATTTGTTTGAACGCCGCACAGCACTTGATAATGTGAAAGAAGGCTTGGTTGTGGTTAAAAAATTATCTGACCAAGAAGCAACTAAGATTGCCAAGGAAGAGTTGGCTAAGGTTGGGCTTTCTGATCGTGAAAACCATTATCCTCGTCATTTATCGGGTGGACAGAAGCAACGGGTTGCCCTCGCGCGTGCGCTCGCTATGAAACCAGATGTCTTGCTCTTAGACGAACCAACTTCAGCCCTTGACCCAGAATTGGTTGGTGAAGTAGAGAAGTCCATTGCAGATGCTGCTAAGTCAGGTCAAACCATGATTTTGGTCAGTCATGACATGTCCTTTGTAGCCCAAGTGGCTGATAAGATTCTTTTCCTAGATAAGGGGAAAATCATTGAGTCTGGAACACCAGATGAGATTATCCACCATCCAAAAGAAGAGCGGACAAAAGAATTCTTCGCTAGTTACAAACGGACTTATATTTGATATAATAGATAAAGGAAAACTCAGTTAGCTGGACTAGCTGAGTTTACTCTTTAAAAAAGATAGAAATGAGAGAAATCATGCTACTGCAACTATTTTCTTTATATTTCGAGAGTTTGATCTTGACCACTATCCTCGTCCTGATTTTTTTAGGGATTTGGATTGGACTGAGAGCCATGTCGGGAGTGGATAAGACAGCCAAGGATCGCCAAGCCCATCTCTATGATATGATTATGATTGGGGTCTTGGTTGTTCCAGTATTATCCTTTGCGGTTATGAGTTTAATTCTTGTTTTCAAGGCATAATCCTTGCTTGATTGACAAGAAAGAGTTAGAATAAAGATAGTTACAATAAGAAAGAAGGAATCTATATGTACGATACTATTATTATCGGTGCTGGACCTGCAGGAATGACTGCAGCCTTGTATGCTGCTCGAAGCAATCTGAAAGTTGCTCTCATTGAAGGTGGTCTGCCAGGTGGTCAGATGAATAATACATCGGATATCGAAAATTATCCAGGATATGCTAATATTAGTGGACCAGAATTGGCAGAAAAAATGTTTGAACCGCTTGAAAATCTTGGTGTTGAGCACATTTATGGCTATGTTGAAAATGTAGAAGACCATGGTGATTTTAAGAAAGTGATGACCGATGACCAAGCATATGAAACACGTACAGTTATCGTAGCAACTGGTTCTAAACACCGTCCTTTGGGAGTACCTGGAGAAGAAGAACTGAACAGTCGTGGTGTTTCTTACTGTGCTGTGTGTGATGGTGCTTTCTTCCGTGACCAAGATTTGTTGGTAGTTGGTGGTGGAGATTCAGCTGTTGAAGAAGCCCTCTTCTTGACTCGTTTTGCCAAGACTGTTACCATTGTTCACCGTCGTGACCAACTTCGTGCTCAAAAGGTTTTACAAGACCGCGCTTTTGCGAATGAGAAAATCAGCTTTATCTGGGATTCTGTAGTCAAGGAAATCAAGGGTGAAAACCGAGTAGAATCTGTCGTATTTGAAAATGTGAAAACAGGTCAAGTGACAGAACAATCCTTCGGTGGTGTCTTTATCTATGTTGGTTTGGACCCTCTTAGCGATTTTGTTAAAGAATTGAATATCCAAGATCAGGCAGGCTGGATTGTGACAGATAACCACATGAAAACTGCAGTTGACGGTATCTTTGCGGTTGGAGATGTTCGCTTGAAAGACCTTCGCCAAGTGACAACAGCAGTTGGAGATGGAGCTATCGCTGGTCAAGAAGCTTACAAGTTTATCACCGAACATAGTTAATACACTTCGAAAATCTCTTCAAACCATGTCAGCTTCGCTTTGCCGTATATATGTTACTGACTTCGTCAGTTCTATCCACAACCTCAAAACAGTGTTTTGAGCTGACTTCGTCAGTCTTATCTACAACCTCAAAGCAGTGCTTTGAGCTGTCTACAGCTAGCTTCCTAGTTTGCTCTTTGATTTTCATTGAGTATAATCATAAAAAAGTTTCCAATCAGATGACTGGAAACTTTTTTATAGTCTATTTCGGAAAACTTCGTACATGAGAATGGCTGCAGCAACACTGGCATTAAGGCTTTGAACATGTCCATTCATAGGTATGGTAATCATTTCATCGACCTGTTTTTTGATGTTGCTAGAGATGCCTTTTCCTTCATTTCCGATGATGAGGGCGATTTTCCCTTTTGTATTCCACTTGTGGCAAGGAGTACCATTCATATCCGTTCCAAAGGTCCAGAAGCCTTCATCCTTGAGTTTGTCCAGAGTTTGACTCAGATTGGTTACTCGAGCAATTGGAACGTGCTCAATAGCACCTGTGGCCGTTTTGGCAACGACAGGAGTAACTCCCACAGCACGGTGCTTGGGAATGATGACACCTGAAACATTGGTCGCATCAGCGGTTCGCAAGATTGAACCCAGATTATGGGGATCAGTTAAGCCATCCAGAATCAATAGAAGCGGATTTTCTTCTTGACGTGTTTTGGCAAGGATGTGATCTAGCTCGGTATAGGCAAATTCAGACACTCGTAGAACAAATCCTTGGTGGACAGCACCTTCAGTCATCTCAGAGAGGGATTTTTTTGCAGTCCAAGAAATGGACACCTTCTTTTCTGTAGCCAGTTCCTTGACTTTCTCAACGTTCTTACCTCGGAGATCTTCTTGGAGGTAAAGTTTGTTTCCTGTGTTTGCAAGGAGGGCTTCGGTAACGGCGTGGACGCCATAGACAATATCATTTGTTTTCATGCCTCTATTATAACACAAAACCCCGTCTTGCAACGGGATTTTCTTTATTCTAGAATCAGTAAACCATCTTTAACTGCAAATGGGTCTTTTTCATTGATACGATCGTAAAACATGATTCCGTTGATGTGGTCAATTTCATGCTGAACAACAATGGAATTGTAGCCTTTAAGTTTGATACGGTGTTTTTCACCATCCTTGTCAAAGTAGTCAACAGTAACGCGAGCATGGCGAACAACATAGCCAGGCACGTTGCGGTCAACAGACAGACAACCTTCTCCTTCGCCAAGAGCAGCGTCTTGAACCGAGTGAGAGACGATTTTTGGATTGTACATAATAGCTTGCAAGTCGTAAGCTTCCTGTGGAGTTTCGCCTTCTTCGACAATGTTTGGCACCAAAACAGCGATAATACGTTTTGAGATATCCAACTGGGGAGCAGCAAGTCCAACTCCACCGCGTAGCCCCATCTTTTCAGCCATGACAGGATCTTGGGAATGTTTGAGGAATTGCATCATCTTTTCGCCAAGAATGATTTCCTGATCAGATAGGGGGAAAGTAACTTCCTCAGCAACCGCGCGTAGAGTAGGATTCCCTTCGCGGATAATATCGTTCATATCAATTAAGTGAGCAGCTTTTGTAATACGTTCTATAGCAGACATTTTCTCTCCTTTCATTACTTCTACATGATATCACAAAATGACAAGGATTGAAAGCATTACGGCATCGAGCTTTTATAGAAAATGCCTAGTAGGTTCGATTCAATTGTGAAAGAATTACTTATCTGTGATATAATAAAAAGAAAAGGCTTGCATTAGAAAGCAGGGAGAATGAAGATGCAAAGAAGACAAGATAGAAATCAGCGTGGTTCAGCTTTTCGTTTTATGAGGGGGTTGGTAAACTTTTTTAGGAGTTATCGTAGGTGGAGCAATAAGGGATTTGTGGCGATACTCTTGCTAGCAGTTGCTTTATCAATGGGCTTGGTCTTGTTGTTTGAAAGCTTCCAAGGAATCCCCTTGACCAGTCAAAAAAAGGATACCATTTCTCAAGAAGCTAATAAGACCAATCAAAATACTAAAGATCAGGAAGAGGAAAAAACTGCTAGAATTATGGCCAATGGGGACCTCCTCTATCATATTCCCATCTATCGTTCTGCCTTAAAAGAAGATGGAACCTATGATTTTCATGAAAATTTTGATTATGTGAAACCATGGCTCAAACAAGCAGACCTGATTATAGGTGATTTTGAAGGTACTGTGAATAAGGACCACTATTTGGCAGGTTATCCTCTCTTCAATGCACCTGGTGAAGTCATGGATGCCATCAAGGATGCCGGTTATCAAGTATTAGACTTGGCGCATAACCATATCCTAGATTCACAAATAGAAGGTGTGGTCTCAACAGCAGATGCTATTGAGAAGGCAGGAATGACACCTATTGGAGTGTATACGCATGAGTCGCGTGATCAAGCTCCTCTCGTTATCAAGGAAGTGAACGGTATCAAGGTTGCACTTTTGGCCTATTCTTATGGTTTTAATGGAATTGAGCAAAGTATTTCCCAAGAAGACTATAACCGCTATCTTTCAGATCTAAATGAAGACAAGATGAAGGCTGAAGTTGAACGAGCAGAGAAGGAAGCGGATATTACCATTATCATGCCTCAGATGGGTGTGGAGTATCGCTTGGAACCAACTGAAGAACAAAAGGCTCTTTATCACAAGATGATTGATTGGGGAGCGGATATTATCTTTGGTGGACACCCTCACGTTGTGGAACCATCTGAAACAGTTGAAAAAGATGGGGACAAGAAACTCATCATCTATTCAATGGGGAACTTCATTTCCAATCAACGAATCGAAACTATGCAAGATGAAGAGAATGCTAAGTGGACAGAGCGTGGCGTTCTCATGGATGTGACCATTAAGAAAAAGGCTGGTAAGACGACAATCGAAACTGCTAAAGCACATCCTTCTTGGGTAAACCGTACACCAAAAGGAACCTATTCTCCTGAAGGTTATCCACTCTTCCTTTACCAAACTTATATCTTAGAAGACTTTATCGAGGGTGGCAGTCATCGTGATCAATTAGATGAAGCGACTAAGGAACGAATTGATACAGCCTATAAAGAAATGAACGAACATGTGGGATTGAAGTGGGACTAGCTTGAATCCAGAGGAAAGTAAATGACGATTAAAGTAATTGCGACAGATATGGATGGGACATTGCTGGATGCTAGAGGCCAGCTTGATATCCCACGCTTGGAAAAGATTTTAGATCAATTGGATCAAAGGGGTATTCATTTTGTCATCGCGACGGGCAATGAAATTCACCGCATGAGGCAACTACTGGAGCACTTGGTGGATCGAGTTGTTCTGGTTGTTGCCAATGGCGCTCGTATATTTGAAAACAATGAACTGATTCAGGCTCAGACTTGGGATGATGCTATTGTCGACAAGGCTTTGGCTCATTTCAAGGGGCGAGCGCGTCAGGACCAGTTTGTTGTAACGGGTATGAAGGGTGGTTTTGTCAAAGAAGGTACGATTTTTACAGAACTTGAAAGTTTTATGACTCCAGAAATGATTGAAAAATTTTACCAACGGATGCATTTTGTAGATGAGTTAACATCCGACCTCTTTGGTGGTGTGCTCAAGATGAGTATGGTTGTTGGTGAGGAACGTTTGAGTTCAGTCTTGGAAGAAATCAATGGGCTCTTTGATGGCCGTGTTCGGGCTGTATCCAGTGGCTATGGTTGCATTGATATCCTCCAAGCTGGGATTCATAAAGCATGGGGCTTGGAGGAATTACTCAAGCGCTGGGACTTGAACCCTCACCAAATCATGGCTTTTGGTGACAGTGAAAATGATGTTGAAATGCTTGAAATGGCTGGGATTGCCTATGCGATGGAAAATGCTGATGACAAGGCCAAAGCTGTGGCGACTGCTCTAGCGCCAGCCAACAGCCAAGGAGGAGTTTATCAAGTTTTGGAAAACTGGTTAGAAAAAGGAGAATGAAGTGGCAGTACAGTTATTAGAAAATTGGTTACTAAAGGAACAAGGAAAAATCCAAACCAAGTATCGTCACTTAAATCAAGTTTCTGTTGTAAAACCAGACATTCTCTTTATTGGGGATTCCATTGTCGAATATTATCCTCTGCAGGAGCTATTTGGGACTGCAAAGACGATTGTCAATCGAGGCATTCGAGGTTATCAGACAGGGCTGTTATTAGAGAATCTAGATGCGCATCTTTACGGTGGGGCAGTAGATAAAATTTTTCTTCTGATTGGGACAAATGATATCGGAAAAGATGTGCCCGTGAATGAGGCTCTCAATAACCTCGAAGCTATCATTCAATCCATTGCTCGCGATTATCCACTGACAGAGATTAAATTGCTTTCCATTTTGCCAGTCAATGAGGGAGAGGAGTACAAGCAGACGGTTTATATCCGAACGAATGAAAAGATACAGGAGTGGAATCAAGCCTTTCAAGAACTTGCTTCTGCCTATATGCAGGTGGAATTTGTGCCAGTTTTTGATAGTTTGACAGATCAGGCAGGTCAACTAAAAAAAGAATATACAACTGATGGATTGCATCTCAGTGTTGCTGGTTATCAGGTTTTGACAAAAGCCTTGAAAGACTATCTTTTGTAGTTAATTGCTTTCCTTTTTGCATTTTTGAGTTAGATAAGGTATAATGGTTTTATTGTCTTTTGGGGTCGTTACGGATTCGACAGGCATTATGAGGCATATTTTGCGACTCGTGTGGCGACGTAAACGCTCAGTTAAATATAACTGCAAAAAATAACACTTCTTACGCTCTAGCTGCCTAAAAACCAGCAGGCGTGACCCGATTTGGATTGCTCGTGTTCAATGACAGGTCTTATTATTAGCGAGATACGATCAAGTCTTGTCTAGCGGCTTGATAAGAGATTGATAGACTCGCAGTTTCTAGGCTTGAGTTATGTGTCGAGGAACTGTTAAACTAATACATAACCTATGGTTGTAGACAAATATGTTGGCAGGTGTTTGGACGTGGGTTCGACTCCCACCGGCTCCATTATTCCTTGGCATTCCTTGGTAAAACGTTGTTAAATCAACGTTTTTTATTTTTGTCTTTGGTATTCCTTGGTATTCTTTTGCAGAAAAAGGATACAACAAAGGAGTCGCAAACAGACCCTAAAGCAGACCCTCTTTTTTAAAAAGGGATAAAAAAGGATACAACATTTGTTGCATCCTAGAAATAATTTTTCTTTTCTACGGAAGACATGGGATTCGAACCCACGCACGCTGTTACACGCCTACCGCGTTTCCAACACGGCCTCTTAAGCCTCTTGAGTAATCTTCCAATACTTACTAAAATAGTCTACCATAAAGGCTCTTATCTTGCAATAAAAATTCTGGAAATAAGAAAAAATGATAGATTTTGAAAGAAAATGACAAAAAGTGCTTGACTTTGAAAGAAAGTGTGATAGAATGAATAGTGTAAACGATAACAGGAGGTGGTTCGGTGTTAAAAACAGAGCGGAAGCAACTGATTTTAGAGGAGCTAAATCAACACCATGTAGTTTCTCTAGAAAAATTAGTTAGTTTGCTAGAAACGTCAGAATCAACGGTTCGAAGAGACTTGGATGAGTTGGAAGCAGAAAACAAGCTTCGTCGCGTGCATGGTGGAGCAGAATTACCCCACTCCTTGCAGGAAGAAGAAACCATTCAAGAAAAATCTGTCAAAAACCTTCAAGAGAAGAGGTTGCTGGCTCAGAAAGCAGCCTCTCTCATCAAGGAACAAGATGTCATCTTTATCGATGCTGGAACAACTACAGCCTTTTTGATTCATGAATTGGTTAATAAGAATGTTACAGTCGTGACCAACTCCATTCACCATGCAGCACAGTTGGTTGAAAAGCAGATTCCAACGGTCATGGTTGGAGGAAGTGTCAAGATGGCGACAGATGCGAGCATCGGGGGCGTTGCTCTTAACCAGATTAACCAATTGCACTTTGATCGTGCCTTTATCGGGATGAATGGTGTGGACGATGGTTATTATACGACTCCTGATATGGAGGAGGGAGCTGTGAAGCGAGCCATTTTGGAGAATGCTAAACAGACTTATGTCTTGGTGGATTCGTCAAAAATTGGACAAACTTGCTTTGCCAAGGTAGCACCACTCAAACGAGCTATTGTTATCACAAGTCAAGGGCATGAGCTCTTGCAGGCTATTAAGGAGAAAACGGAGGTAATTGAAGTATGATTTATACAGTCACACTCAATCCATCCATTGACTATATTGTTCGTTTGGACCAAGTCCAAGTCGGTAGTGTCAATCGTATGGACAGTGATGATAAGTTTGCTGGTGGGAAAGGAATCAATGTCAGTCGTGTCTTGAAACGTTTGGATATTCCAAATACTGCGACGGGATTTATCGGAGGCTTTACCGGTAAATTTATCACAGATACTCTGGCTGATGAAGAAATCGAGACACGTTTTGTTCAAGTGGCAGAGGATACTCGCATCAATGTCAAGATTAAAGCAGACCAAGAAACAGAAATCAACGGAACGGGGCCAAATGTCGAACCAGCCCAGTTAGAAGAATTGAAAGCTATTTTATCTAGTCTGACAGCAGAAGATACAGTTGTCTTTGCTGGTTCAAGTGCTAAAAATCTAGGCAATGTCATCTACAAGGATTTGATTGCCTTGACACGTCAGACGGGTGCGCAAGTGGTTTGTGACTTTGAAGGACAGACCTTGATTGATAGTTTGGACTACCAGCCGCTTTTGGTCAAACCAAACAATCATGAACTGGGAGCGATCTTTGGGGTTAAACTCGAAAGTTTAGATGAAATCGAGAAATATGCTCGTGAGTTACTGACTAAAGGTGCCCAAAACGTTATTATCTCTATGGCTGGTGACGGTGCCCTTCTTGTCACATCTGAGGGATCTTACTTCGCAAAACCTATCAAGGGAACAGTCAAAAATTCAGTGGGAGCTGGTGACTCTATGGTTGCTGGATTTACCGGTGAATTTGTCAAATCAAAAGATGCAGTAGAAGCCTTCAAATGGGGAGTGGCTTGCGGAACGGCAACTACCTTCTCGGATGACTTGGCAACAGCGGAATTTATTAAAGAAACATATGAAAAAGTTGAGGTAGAAAAACGATGAAAATTCAAGACCTATTGAGAAAAGAAGTCATGTTGCTGGATTTGCAGGCAACTGAAAAAACTGCTGTCATCGAAGAGATGATTAAAAGTTTGGTAGATCACGGTTATGTGACGGATTTTGAAACTTTTAAAGAAGGAATTTTGGCGCGTGAATCTTTGACTTCTACAGGTTTGGGTGATGGTATAGCAATGCCTCACAGCAAAAATTCTGCTGTAAAAGAAGCGACTGTTCTCTTTGCTAAGTCAAATAAGGGTGTTGACTATGAGAGCTTGGATGGGCAACCAACAGACCTCTTCTTCATGATTGCGGCTCCAGAAGGTGCCAATGACACTCACTTGGCAGCCTTGGCAGAATTGTCCCAATATTTGATGAAAGACGGTTTTGCTGACAAGCTTCGTCAAGCAACATCAGCTGACCAAGTTATTGAACTTTTTGACCAAGCTTCAGAAAAAGCTGGGGAGCCTGTTCAAGCGCCTGCCAATGAATCTGGCGACTTTATTGTAGCTGTTACAGCTTGTACAACAGGAATCGCCCATACTTACATGGCCCAAGAAGCCCTTCAAAAAGTGGCTGCTGAAATGGGGGTTGGAATCAAGGTTGAAACAAACGGAGCTAGCGGTGTTGGAAACCAACTAACTGCTGAGGATATCCGCAAGGCTAAAGCCGTTATCATCGCTGCAGACAAGGCTGTTGAAATGAATCGTTTCGATGGCAAACCATTGATCAATCGTCCAGTTGCTGACGGTATCCGTAAGACAGAAGAGTTAATTAACTTGGCTCTTTCAGGAGATGCTGAAGTCTACCGTGCCGCTAATGGTGCAAAAACTGCAACAGCCTCTAACGAAAAACAAAGCCTTGGTGGTGCCTTCTACAAACACTTGATGAGTGGTGTTTCTCAAATGTTGCCATTCGTTATCGGTGGTGGTATCATGATTGCCCTTGCCTTCTTGATTGATGGTGCTTTGGGTGTTCCAAATGAAAAACTTGGTAATCTTGGTTCCTACCATGAACTAGCTTCTATGTTCATGAAAATTGGTGGAGCTGCCTTTGGTTTGATGCTTCCAGTCTTTGCAGGTTATGTTGCCTACTCTATCGCTGAAAAACCAGGTTTGGTAGCTGGTTTCGTGGCTGGCGCTATTGCCAAAGAAGGTTTTGCCTTTGGTAAAATCCCTTATGCAGCAGGTGGTGAAGCAACTTCAACTCTTGCAGGTGTCTCATCTGGTTTCCTAGGTGCCCTTGTTGGTGGATTTATCGCAGGTGCCTTGGTTCTTGCTATCAAGAAATACGTTAAAGTTCCTCGTTCACTTGAAGGTGCTAAATCAATTCTTCTCTTGCCACTTCTTGGGACAATCTTGACTGGATTTGTTATGCTAGCTGTTAACATCCCAATGGCAGCAATCAACACTGCTATGAATGACTTCCTAGGTGGTCTTGGAGGAGGTTCAGCTGTTCTTCTTGGTATTGTCCTTGGTGGAATGATGGCTGTTGACATGGGTGGACCAGTCAATAAAGCGGCTTATGTCTTTGGTACAGGTACGCTTGCAGCAACTGTTTCTTCAGGTGGTTCTGTAGCCATGGCAGCAGTTATGGCTGGAGGAATGGTGCCACCACTTGCCATCTTTGTCGCAACTCTTCTTTTCAAAGATAAATTTACTAAGGAAGAACGCAATTCTGGTTTGACAAATATCATCATGGGCTTATCATTTATTACTGAGGGAGCGATTCCATTTGGTGCAGCTGACCCAGCTCGTGCGATTCCAAGTTTCATTCTTGGTTCAGCAGTAGCAGGTGGCCTCGTTGGTCTTACTGGTATCAAACTCATGGCGCCACACGGAGGAATCTTCGTTATCGCCCTTACTTCAAATGCTCTCCTTTACCTAGTTTCTGTCTTGGTAGGAGCAATCGTAAGTGGTGTGGTCTATGGTTACCTACGCAAATCTCAAGCATAAAACTTAGATACAAAATGAAAAGATTGGACCGTTTGGTGCAGTCTTTTTATCTTTCCGAAATGCCTGTGAAATATGGTATAATAGATGAATGGCAAACAAGAATACAAGTAAAACAAGACGGAGACCGTCTAAAGCAGAACTCGAAAGAAAAGAAGCGATTCAACGAATGTTGATTTCGTTGGGAATCGCACTTTTATTGATTTTCGCAGCCTTCAAATTAGGGGCTGCAGGTATAACCCTTTACAATCTAATTCGCTTGCTGGTGGGTAGCTTAGCTTATCTAGCAATATTTGGCATCCTACTCTATCTTTTCTTTTTCAAGTGGATCCAAAAACAGGAAGGGCTCCTATCTGGCTTTTTCGCCATATTTGCAGGTTTGCTCTTGATTTTTGAGGCCTACTTAGTTTGGAAATATGGTTTGGATAAGTCGGTACTAAAAGGGACTATGGCTCAGGTTGTGACGGATTTAACAGGCTTTCGAACGACCAGCTTTGCTGGAGGGGGCTTGATTGGAGTCGCTCTTTATATGCCAACCGCCTTTCTCTTCTCCAATATCGGGACTTACTTTATTGGTTCTATCTTGATTTTAGTGGGTTCCCTCCTAGTAAGCCCTTGGTCTGTTTACGATATTGCTGAATTCTTCAGTAGAGGATTTGCCAAATGGAGAGAAGGGCATGAGCATCGAAAAGAGGAACGCTTTGTCAAACAAGAAGAAAAAGCTCGCCAAAAGGCTGAGGAAGAGGCTAGATTAGAGCAAGAAGAGGCTGAAAAAGCCTTACTTGATTTGCCTCCTGTTGATATGGAAACGGGTGAAATTCTCACTGATGATGTTATGCTTGACGTTCCACCTGCTCCAGAAGAGAACTGGGTGGAACCAGAAATCATCCTACCTCAAGCTGAACATGAATTCGCTGAACAGGAAGAGGGCTCTGATGATGAAGATGTTCAGGTCGATTTTTCAGCCAAGGAAGCCCTTGAATACAAACTTCCAAGCTTACAACTCTTTGCCCCAGATAAACCAAAGGACCAGTCTAAAGAGAAGAAAATTGTCCGAGAAAATATCAAAATCCTAGAAGAAACCTTTGCTAGCTTTGGTATCAAGGTAACAGTTGAACGGGCTGAAATTGGGCCATCAGTGACAAAGTATGAAGTTAAGCCAGCCGTGGGTGTACGGGTCAACCGCATTTCCAATCTGGCAGATGACCTTGCTCTAGCCTTGGCTGCCAAGGATGTCCGGATTGAAGCTCCAATCCCAGGGAAATCTCTCGTTGGAATCGAGGTTCCTAACTCTGAAATTGCCACTGTGTCCTTCCGCGAACTATGGGAACAATCTCAAACAAAAGCAGAAAATCTATTGGAAATTCCTCTAGGAAAGGCGGTTAATGGCACCGCAAGAGCTTTTGACCTTTCTAAAATGCCCCACTTGCTCGTCGCAGGTTCAACAGGTTCAGGGAAGTCGGTAGCAGTTAACGGTATTATCGCTAGCATTCTAATGAAGGCGAGACCCGATCAAGTTAAATTTATGATGGTCGACCCCAAGATGGTTGAGTTATCTGTTTACAATGATATTCCTCACCTCTTGATTCCAGTTGTGACCAATCCACGCAAGGCCAGCAAGGCCCTGCAAAAGGTTGTGGATGAAATGGAAAACCGTTATGAACTTTTTGCCAAGGTGGGGGTTCGGAATATTGCAGGTTTTAACGCCAAGGTAGAAGAGTTCAATGCCCAGTCTGAATATAAGCAGATTCCACTGCCACTCATTGTTGTGATTGTGGATGAGTTGGCTGACCTCATGATGGTAGCCAGCAAGGAAGTAGAAGATGCCATTATCCGTCTTGGACAGAAGGCGCGTGCTGCTGGTATCCACATGATTCTTGCAACCCAGCGCCCATCTGTTGACGTCATCTCTGGTTTGATTAAGGCTAATGTCCCATCTCGTGTCGCTTTCGCAGTTTCATCAGGGACAGATTCCCGTACGATTTTGGATGAAAATGGAGCTGAAAAACTGCTTGGTCGAGGTGACATGCTCTTTAAACCGATTGATGAAAACCACCCAGTTCGTCTCCAAGGCTCCTTTATCTCGGATGATGATGTTGAGCGCATTGTAAACTTCATCAAGGCTCAGGCAGATGCGGACTATGATGAGAGTTTTGATCCAGGAGAAGTTTCCGAAAATGAAGGAGAATTTTCAGATGGTGAATCTGGTGGTGATCCGCTCTTTGAAGAAGCCAAGGCTCTAGTCATTGAGACCCAGAAAGCCAGCGCATCCATGATTCAGCGTCGTTTATCAGTTGGATTTAACCGTGCGACCCGCCTCATGGAAGAACTTGAGATGGCAGGTGTCATTGGTCCAGCTGAAGGTACCAAACCAAGAAAAGTATTACAACAATAAAAAATAGCTTCTTTCCAAATTTGGAGGGAAGCTATTTTACTGGCTATTGATTGCTTTTATTTTCTGAAGTTGGAGTATTGGGACGTTTTTCATTTTCAGTAGTAGGTTTACTTGGAGCAGGAGTAGTAGAGTTTTGAGTTGCTGTTTTCTGCTCATCTTTTTTTTCTTCCTTGACACTAGATTGTGGTGTTTCTTCTTTCTGTGTTTTTTCTTGAGAAGTGTTATTTTCCTTGTTAGGACTAGTGTTTTCTTGAGGTGATTCCTTTTGAATTTCTTTGACAATTGTTGTCGTCTGGCTTGTCGTAGGTTCTTTTTTAGTATTTTTGTTATTATCCAAGGCGTTCATGATCGTGATAGTCGCAGTAATCAAGCCAAGGATACTACCGATAGTAGCAACGATTTTTTGAAAGACCGTAAATCCTTTTTTAATGTGTTCTGTTTTTGGTTTTGAAGTTCTACGATAATTAGACATACATTCTCTCCTTTGATTAAAATTTATTATACCTCATTTCTTTAAAAAAATCTTAAAAAAAGAGGAGATTTTTCTACACGAACTTCAGTAATTAGTCGAAATAAAATATGACTTATGATAGAATAAAATAAAGAAAGCGATTTCAAAAAGGAGGGCGTTATATGTTCGAAATTAGAAATTTGAGTCTCTCTTTTGCAGGCAGGCGGTTGCTAGAGCCAACAGATTTGATATTTGAAAGGGGAAAAGTATATACAATATATGGGAAGTCAGGCGTAGGAAAGTCTTCTTTACTGAATAAAATTGGTTTGCTCTCTGCTACGGACCCTAGTGTTTCTTATTTCTTCGATGGAAAAGAGATTGATATCGAAAATAAGAAATCAGTCTCTGTCTTTATAGCTGAAGAAGTGGCCTTTGTATTTCAGGGGCGAAATCTAATAAATGATTTGACCGTATTTGAAAATTTAAGACTAGCTTTAAACTTTTATGACTTGAGTCCAGATGAAATAGAAAGCAAAATTGATACAGTATTGGCGGATTTGCAGATTTCTTCTTTAAAGCATGCTTATCCAGAAGATTTATCCGGTGGTGAAGAACAACGAGTGGCAATCGCAAGAGCCTTAGTTACAGGAAAGACTCTCATCTTAGCTGATGAACCAACAAGTTCTTTGGATAAAGAAAATAGAGAAAAAGTCTCCGCCTTGTTAATTGATTTAGCTCACAAATATCATAAAATTGTATTGATTGTTTCGCATGATGAGGCGATGATTGCAATAGGAGATGTTCAGCTTCATTTTAAAGACCATAAATTAGTTGGGAATTGTCTTATTTTGAATTCTGATGAAGGGATAAAGGATTCTAAGAAGTGGTTCTCCTGTTTGTCGTCTTCTCATACGAAGCTATCCGTTTTGAAACATAGAAGGCCTTTTTTACCTAGATTATTAGCGTTTTTTATCGCTCTTGTAGTTGCTATAGCAGTAACTTCTATTAACTTTCAGTCCTTATTTGCAGATAAGTATCACCAACTGGTGAACAACTCACTCGAAAATGGCTTCTTGGTGATTAATGATTCGCTCCATTTACAAACTACAAAAGTGTTGGATGATTTTCTCAGTTTTGATAAGGAGGAAATCACCTCAATTAGCACAAGTCAGAATATTCAAACCGTCAAGCCTTATATGGAGTTTCTCTCTTTGGGTATGACGTTTGATAATTCAAAAGACTATTCACAACTTCAAAAGAACTTTCAGCCAACTTTGACTATTGATGGTCAGACCAGAAACTTGACAAGAAATTTTTCAATTCAACCCTTGTATCAGACAAATACAACACAGAGGCAGATAGAGTATTTTGATAGGAGCAATGAAAAAGGGATTTATCTATCTGAGCAATTCATTTCAGATGAAAAATTACCGAATATAGTTTCGGGAACTACCGTGACACTGACTTTTTATATTCCAATTTCTTTATATGAATCAAGTATAGAGAAAGAGGGGAATATATTGAAAGGAGATGGCGATTTATTTGTCAAAGTGGATAAAACATATCCTGTTTTAGGGATTGTTAAAAAAAGTTATCCGTTTGAATATTCCCCTTATGGGAACACCCTATTTATGAATATTGCTGAAATGGAAGAATTGCAAAATGAAGCAATTCAACAGCATCCCATGACGAAGATGGCTTTAGATGGTTTTCCTTTGAAATCATGGATGCCGAGTGCGATTCATGTGTTACTAAAGGATAGCGGTGCTATTCCTGAAGAATTGAGTAGAATAAGAGCAATCTCTTCACAAATTACTATTTTATCATCATATGAAAACTACGAAGAATTTAATAAAGGACTCACCTATATCAGGCAATTTTTAATGTTGCTATCCCTAGTCTTACTCATCCTTGTCATCGCAGTATTGTCCTTTGTTTTCTTTTTGCTCAATCGTCCTCGACGCTTTGAAGTAGGGATTTTAAAATCTTTGGGATACAGTACTCAAAATATTGTTTGGCTTTTCTTAAAAGAATTAATTGGTTATGGTAAAACGATTTCGATATTAGCAAGTTGTTTACTCGTCATTCTTTCCATTTTAGCAATGCAAGTGCTTAAATTGGAAATTTCAGATGTTTTTAAATTCTATCTAACTTCCGTTTTCACCTTAATTGGATTATCAGTCTCAGTACTGATAATAAGTGGCTTACTACCTATATACACAACTTGTAGGCAAACAGTTGTCGATACTATCCGAAAGAATGGATGAGGTGATATCATGAAACATAAGATAATGAAGAAAATAATAGTGGTAGTGTTTGCTATCCCATGGTTAACATTTTTAAGTCAAGTACATGCAGATTATGTAAGTAAGTCTAGTTCTTTAGACGGTTATAGCTTGGTAGGCTTGAATGTTCTTAATGTGACTTTTAATGCTTCTGGCTATTCTGATACTTATAGTGGCAGTGTGTCAAATATGTATTTCACTGACTGGGCTTGGTTTCCTAATACGATAAGTAATCGTACCACTTGGAAAAGTTCGATTCCATATGGTCAACGCGCAAATGGTACAGTCCATATAGGTGTAGGAGTAAATTCGCCTTGGGGAGCGGTTAATCTCTGGGGCGGACAAAATTACTTTTCTTTAGATTTTTAACAGAAATAATCAAAGTTAGATAGAATGAATAAGAATTCTCTTGATGATGGTATCAAGAGTATTTTATGTTATTCAGATTAATACAAACATTGCCCTTTCTTGTCGCAAGCTCCGTTTCATGATACAATAGAAGGAGTGATTTTAGAAAGCGTGAGAAAACATGATTTACTTTGATAATTCGGCAACAACCAAGCCCTATCCTGAAGCCCTTGAAACCTATATGCAGGTCGCTTCAAAAATTTTAGGAAATCCATCTAGTCTCCATCGTTTGGGAGACCAGGCAACACGAATCTTAGATGCTTCTCGCCAACAGATTGCAGATTTAATCGGTAAGAAAAGCGATGAAATCTTCTTTACTTCTGGTGGAACAGAAGGGGATAACTGGGTCATCAAGGGTGTGGCCTTTGAAAAAGCCCAGTTTGGCAAGCACATCATCGTATCAGCCATTGAACATCCAGCAGTCAAAGAATCAGCTCTTTGGTTGAAAAGTCAAGGATTTGAAGTGGATTTTGCTCCAGTTGATGAGGAAGGATTTGTTGATGTTGAGGCGCTAGCAGATTTGATACGACTTGATACAATCCTAATTTCTGTCATGGCAGTTAACAATGAAATCGGCTCTATCCAACCTATTGAGGCTATTTCAGAACTCTTGGCAGACAAGCCGACAATTTCCTTCCACGTGGATGCGGTTCAAGCACTTGCCAAGATTCCAACTGAAAAGTATTTGACAGAACGAGTGGATTTTGCGACCTTCTCGAGTCATAAATTTCATGGTGTTAGGGGTGTTGGATTTGTCTATATCAAGTCTGGCAAGAAGATTACGCCTCTTTTAACAGGTGGTGGTCAGGAGCGAGATTATCGTTCGACAACTGAAAATGTGGCAGGGATTGCAGCGACAGCCAAGGCTCTCCGTTTATCTATGGAAAAGCTAGATATCTTTACTAGTAAGACTGGGCAGATGAAGGCAGTGATTCGTCAAGCACTTCTTGACTATCCAGATATTTTTGTCTTTTCAGATGAGGAAGACTTTGCCCCTCATATTCTGACTTTTGGAATCAAGGGTGTTCGTGGTGAAGTCATCGTTCACGCCTTTGAAGACTATGATATTTTCATCTCAACGACCTCTGCTTGTTCGTCCAAGGCTGGGAAACCTGCAGGAACTCTGATTGCCATGGGAGTGGACAAGGACAAGGCCCAGTCAGCTGTGCGTCTTAGCCTAGACCTTGAAAATGATATGAGTCAGGTCGAGCAGTTTTTGACCAAGCTAAAATTAATTTATAATCAAACTAGAAAAGTAAGGTAGGAGCATTTATGCAGTATTCAGAAATTATGATTCGCTATGGAGAATTGTCAACCAAACACAAAAATCGTATGCGCTTCATCAATAAACTTCGTAATAATATTTCAGACGTTTTGTCTATCTATCCCCAAGTTAAGGTAACCGCAGATCGCGACCGTGCCCACGCTTACCTCAATGGAGCTGATTACACCGCAGTAGCAGAATCCCTCAAGCAAGTCTTTGGAATTCAAAACTTCTCTCCCGTTTATAAAGTCGAAAAGTCTGTGGAAGTTCTTAAGTCTGCTGTCCAAGAGATTATGAAAGAAACTTACAAGGAAGGGATGACCTTTAAAATCACTGGTAAGCGTAGCGACCACACCTTTGAATTGGATAGTCGTGAACTCAATCAAACTCTTGGTAGTGCTGTTTTCAAGGCTATTCCAAACGTGAAAGCTCAGATGAAAAATCCAGATATTAATCTTCAGGTTGAGATTCGTGAGGAAGCGGCTTATATTTCCTATGAAACTTTTCGTGGAGCAGGAGGATTACCTGTGGGAAGTTCTGGTAAAGGCATGCTCATGTTGTCAGGAGGAATTGATTCACCTGTGGCGGGTTATCTAGCTCTTAAACGAGGGGTAGATATTGAGGCCGTTCACTTTGCCAGCCCACCATATACTAGTCCTGGTGCTCTTAAAAAAGCCCAAGATTTGACCCGTAAATTGACCAAGTTTGGGGGCAATATCCAGTTTATCGAAGTACCTTTCACAGAGATTCAAGAGAAAATCAAGGCTAAAGCGCCAGAAGCCTACCTCATGACCTTGACACGCCGTTTTATGATGCGGATTACCGATCGTATTCGTGAGGTACGAAATGGTTTGGTTATCATCAATGGGGAAAGTCTTGGTCAAGTAGCTAGCCAGACCCTGGAAAGCATGCAGACTATCAACGCTGTGACTAGCACTCCAGTCATTCGTCCCGTGGTTACTATGGATAAGTTGGAAATCATTGACATCGCCCAAGCAATCGATACCTTTGATATTTCTATCCAGCCTTTTGAAGACTGCTGTACGATTTTTGCACCTGACCGTCCTAAGACCAATCCTAAGATTAAAAATGCAGAGCAGTATGAAAAACGGATGGATGTTAAGGGCTTAGTTGAGCGAGCAGTAGCTGGAATCATGATTACTGAAATTACACCTCAAGTTGAAAAAGATGAAGTGGATGACTTGATTGATAATTTGCTCTAATCAGAAAATCCAGAAGAATTTAGAAAAATAAATGAAAAAGTTAGTTTTTAATCCAAAATGGAAGCAAAGCTAACTTTTTTTCTATAATTGTGATATAATGAGATAAAATTTTGAATATAGAGAGTTTTCTGACAATGAATCAATCCTACTTTTATTTAAAAATGAAAGAACACAAACTCAAGGTTCCTTACACTGGTAAGGAGCGCCGTGTACGTGTTCTTCTTCCTAAAGATTATGAGAAAGACACGGATCGTTCCTATCCTGTGGTTTACTTTCATGACGGGCAAAATGTCTTTTATAGTAAAGAATCTTTCATTGGTCACTCGTGGAAGATTATCCCAACCATCAAGCGTAATCCTGATATCAGTCGTATGATTGTCGTTGCCATTGACAATGATGGCATGGGGCGGATGAATGAGTATGCGGCTTGGAAATTCCAAGAATCTCCTATTCCTGGGCAGCAGTTTGGCGGTAAAGGTGTGGAGTACGCCGAGTTTGTCATGGAGGTGGTCAAGCCTTTTATCGATGAGACCTACCGTACAAAAGCTGATCGCCAGCATACAGCCATGCTTGGTTCCTCACTAGGAGGCAATATTACCCAGTTTATCGGTTTGGAATACCAAGACCAAATTGGTTGTCTAGGGGTCTTTTCATCTGCCAACTGGCTTCACCAAGACGCCTTTAACCGCTATATCGATCGGAAGAAACTGTCTCCTGACCAGCGTATCTTTATCTATGTAGGAACAGAAGAAGCAGATGATACGGACAAGACCCTGATGGCTGGTAATATCAAGCAAGCCTATATCGACTCGTCGCTTCTCTATTACCATGATTTGATAGCAGGGGGAGTTCATCTGGATAATCTTATCTTGAAAGTTCAGTCTGGTGCCATCCATAGTGAAATACCTTGGTCAGAAAATCTACCCGATTGTTTGAGATTTTTTGCAGAAAACTGGTAAAGTAAGAAAGGAGAAAATATGCATATTGAATATCTTAGCCACTGGAGTGGCAATCTTAACCGTGAAATGTACCTTAACCGTTATGGCCATGCTGGGATTCCAGTTGTGGTCTTTGCTTCATCAGGTGGTAGTCACAATGAATACTATGATTTTGGCATGATTGATGCCTGTGCTTCTTTTATCGAGGAAGGCCGTGTTCAGTTCTTTACCCTATCCAGTGTGGATAGTGAGAGCTGGCTGGCCACTTGGAAAAATGGTCACGACCAAGCAGAGATGCACCGTGCCTATGAACGCTATGTGATTGAAGAGGTTATTCCTTTTATCAAGCATAAGACAGGTTGGTTTGATGGTATGGTGACGACAGGTTGCTCCATGGGCGCCTACCATGCTGTCAACTTTTTCCTCCAACATCCAGACGTCTTTACCAAAGTAATTGCTCTCAGTGGTGTTTACGATGTACGTTTTTTTGTCGGCGATTACTACAATGACGATGCCATTTACCAAAACTCGCCAGTAGATTATATCTGGAATCAGAACGACGGCTGGTTTATCGATCGTTACCGTCAGGCAGAGATTGTGCTGTGTACGGGGCTTGGTGCCTGGGAACAAGATGGTCTACCATCTTTCTACAAGCTTAAAGAAGCCTTTGACCAGAAACAAATTCCAGCCTGGTTTGCTGAATGGGGACATGATGTCGCTCACGACTGGGAATGGTGGCGCAAACAAATGCCTTATTTCCTTGGAAATCTCTATTTATAAAAGGAGTTACCTATGAATTACCTTGTTATTTCTCCCTACTATCCACAAAATTTTCAACAGTTTACCATCGAACTTGCCAATAAAGGAATTACCGTCTTGGGAATTGGTCAAGAGCCTTACGAGCAATTGGATGAACCTTTATGCAATAGCCTAACCGAATATTTCCGTGTTGACAATCTTGAGAACATAGACGAAGTCAAACGTGCAGTTGCTTTTCTCTTTTATAAACATGGCCCAATTGACCGCATCGAATCCCACAATGAATACTGGTTAGAGTTGGATGCAACACTCAGAGAGCAATTCAATGTTTTTGGTGCCAAACCAGAGGATCTTAAAAAGACGAAATTTAAGTCTGAAATGAAGAAGCTTTTCAAAAAAGCAGGTGTTCCTGTGGTCCCTGGAGCTGTTATCAAAACAGAAGCAGATGTTGATCAGGCTGTGAAAGAAATCGGCCTTCCAATGATTGCAAAACCTGATAATGGAGTGGGAGCAGCCGCCACCTTCAAGCTTGAGACAGAAGACGATATCAATCACTTCAAGCAAGAATGGGATCATTCGACCGTTTATTTCTTTGAGAAATTTGTCACTTCCAGTGAAATTTGTACCTTTGATGGTCTTGTGGATAAGGATGGAAAAATCGTATTTTCAACGACATTTGACTACGCCTATACACCACTTGATCTCATGATTTACAAGATGGACAATTCCTACTATGTGCTCAAGGATATGGATCCCAAATTACGTAAATATGGTGAGGACATTGTTAAAGAATTTGGTATGAAAGAACGGTTCTTCCATATTGAGTTCTTCCGTGAAGGGGACGATTACATCGCCATTGAGTATAATAACCGCCCTGCAGGTGGTTTCACCATTGATGTTTATAACTTTGCCCATTCCCTGGACCTCTATCGTGGATATGCAGCAATTGTCGCAGGAGAAGAGTTCCCAGCGTCAGAGTTTGAACCTCAGTATTGTTTGGCTACATCACGTCGTGCAAATGCTCACTATGTCTATTCTGAAGAGGACTTGCTTGCCAAATATAGTCAGCAGTTCAAGGTTAAAAAAATCATGCCAGCGGCCTTCGCGGAACTTCAAGGAGATTACCTGTATATGCTGACAACTCCGAGTCGACAAGAAATGGATCAGATGATTGCAGATTTCGGACAACGTCAGGTTTAAGAAATTATCGGATTAAGGAAATAGACTCCCTTAATCCTTTTGTTTTGTCTGATAAAAAATAAGAGCATCCTAACAAAGTAGCTATCATAAGATTCGCTTGGAAATTATAGTGAACTGAATCTGAAGTAGTAGACTGTAGTTCCTAAAGCATTGTTGGAACTTAGTTTGAGTTTCCTAATCAATTTGTTTAGTTTTTTAAATTATGTGACTATTAGTCACATAATAATAAGGCTGATAGTATTAATTTCACTATCAGCCTTACAGGTTATTTAACGTTTCAGAAAAACTATAATATCAAGATTAACTAAACAGTATCTAATTCTTTCAAATAATTTTCTATCTTCATCAACATTAAAGGATTGTTATAAATCTTACATAACTCTTTTGCTTCTATATAATAATTTTTGACTTGTTCTTTGTCTAGAAATTTGGCTCCAGCATTTCCTACAAGAATAAGTAGAGGAGCCAGTTGGTAGCTTGTCTGTCTTTGTTTACAGAGTTCAATCGTCTCAAGAGCTTCTTGGATGGCTTCATTATATTTTTCATTTGATACTAGGTAGTGAGCGTAGTTGTAACGAACTCTGATGTAGCCAAATAAAAACTCTTGTTGCTCAAAATTTTTTGTCTGATATAACTCCATTAAATGAAAGTAGTTTGCTTCATAATCTTCTTCACGACCCACTAAGGAATAGAAATTAGATAGAGTATTCAATGCCTTTAAATAAATCAGAGTATTTGAGGAGACTTTTAATAATATATTTTCCAATGAAGAAATAGCCTCACGCTTACTGTCATATTGATAGAAGTCAATAATAGCTTTAATCCATTCAAGGTAAGTTCGGTCTTCTAGTGTTAGAAAAGTACTTCGTTCAATCTCTATTCTATAAATATATTCCAAATCGTCATAATTTCTGTCATCTAATAATCGAGCAGATAATTGCTTGAAATTAGAGAGGTTAGATTTAATTTCAATTTGTTCATTAAAAAAATAATCTAATGGCACTTCGAGTCGTTGGGAGAGTTTGAACAAAAGGTCTGCAGAGGGAATGAAATGCCCTCTCTCAATTTTACTAATCTGGCTTTGTTCACAAATTCCTTCTGCAAGAGTTTGTTGAGAGAGACCTAACTCTTTTCTCTTTACTCTGAATTTCTCAGCGAGTATATTCATAAAAAATATTATTCCTTTCTACTTAACTTAATTATATTTCTTTTAGTTAAAAATAGCAAATTTGTAATAAAAAATGTTTATGTGTAATTAATATAAAAAAAAGTCAAAATAAATATAAAAAATTGACTGATTTTCATATGTGTGTTAGAATTAAGGAGAAAGAAAGGAGGTTCACAATATAAGATGAGGAGAAATCGTGGAATTAAAAAAATAGTTATATTTGTATTACTAAGTGTTCTTGCATTTGGCAATACAATTCCCTATCAACAGTTTGTTCAGAAGAATAGACAAATGGTAAAGTTTATAATTTCGCTTCATCTGGTGAGTGGATCTAATATTGGAGGAATATATAAATGAAACTTTTGAAAAAAACTATGCAAGTTGGACTGACAGTCTTTTTCTTCGGTTTGCTAGCAACAAGTGCAGTATTTACAGATGATTCTGAAGGATGGCATTTTGTACAAGAAAACGGAAGAACCTACTACAAGAAGGGGGAACTCAAAGAAACCTACTGGCGAGTGATTGATGGTAAGTACTATTATTTTGATTCTTTATCTGGAGAGATGGTTGTCGGCTGGCAATATATACCTGCTCCACACGAAGGGGTTACGATTGGTTCTTCTCTAAGGCAAGATATTGCTTTTAGACCAGATTGGTTTTACTTTGGTCAAGATGGGGTACTACAAGAATTTGTTGGTAAGCAAGTTTTAGAAGCAAAAACTGCTACCAATACCAACAAACATCATGGGGAACAATATGATAGTCCAGCAGAGAAACGAGTCTATTATTTTAAAGATCAACGTAGTTATCACACCTTAAAAACTGGTTGGGTTTATGATGAGGGGCACTGGTATTATTTACTGAAGGATGGTGGCTTCGATGCTCGTATCGACAGTTTAACGGTTGGGGAGCTAGCACGTGGTTGGATCAAGGATTATCCTCTAACTTATGATGAAGAGAAGCTTAAAGCGGCTCCATGGTACTACCTAGATCCAGCAACTGGCATTATGCAAACAGGTTGGCAATATCTAGGTAATAAGTGGTACTACCTCCGTTCCTCAGGAGCAATGGCCACTGGCTGGTATCAAGATGGTTCAATGTGGTATTATCTAGATGCTCAAAACGGTGATATGAAGACAGGTTGGGTCAATGTTGGTAATAAATGGTACTATCTTCGATCATCAGGTGCAATGTCCACAGGTTGGGTGAAAGATGGTTCAATATGGTACTATCTAAATGCAAGTAATGGAGATATGAAAACAGGCTGGTTCCAAATCAATGGTAAATGGTACTATGCGTATGGTTCAGGTGCTCTAGCTGTTAATACCTCAGTAGATGGTTACTACGTAAACTATAATGGTGAGTGGGTTAAGTAACGAATGCTAATCGTAACTGTAGTTGATACTTAACTTAGTAAAAAGGGCTTTTTTCTACCATTTGTCAACTCTATCAATTTTTAATAATTAAATGAGTCAAGACAGTAGCTATTCAGTATGTTTATCTACTGTAGTAGGTTGAAGAAAAGCTAAGAATGAGAAAGGACGAATTTCGTCCTTTCTTTATTATGTGACTAATAGTCACATAATAAAACCGCTTTCTCATATAATCTTTTTGAAAACCTGTTGCTAAAAGAAATAAAAATTGATAGAATAAGGATTGTCTAAAAAATTTTAAGGAGAATCTATCAAATGGATTTCACATGGGCAATTAAATATGCCACTGAATTTTTGGCTACTGCTCTTTTGATCATTCTTGGAAATGGTGCAGTTGCCAACGTTGAACTTAAAGGTACGAAAGGTCACCAAAGTGGCTGGATCGTTATCGCTGTTGGTTACGGTATGGGGGTTATGATTCCTGCCTTGATGTTTGGTAACGTATCTGGAAACCACATCAACCCAGCCTTCACTCTTGGACTTGCAGTAAGCGGTCTCTTCCCTTGGGCACAAGTTGCGCCTTACATCATTGCACAAGTTTTGGGTGCTATCTTTGGTCAAGCCTTGGTTGTGGCAACACACCGCCCATACTACTTGAAAACTGAAAATCCAAACAACATCTTGGGTACTTTCTCAACAATTTCAAGTTTGGATAATGGTACAAAAGAATCACGTTTTGCAGCAACTGTTAATGGTTTTGTAAACGAGTTTATCGGTTCATTTGTTCTTTTCTTTGCAGCCCTTGGTTTGACTAAAAACTTCTTTGGTGCTGAATTAGTATCAAAAGCACAAGCGGCTATTAATGCTCAAGTTACACAAGCAACTACTCAAGGTCAAACTATTCCTCAAGAACAAGTAACAGCAGCACTTGACCAAGCTAAAGAACAAGTAGCACCATTTATGACATCTGGTCTTGGAATTGCTCACTTGGCACTTGGTTTCCTCGTTATGGCCTTGGTAACATCACTTGGTGGACCTACAGGACCTGCCTTGAACCCTGCGCGTGACTTTGGCCCACGCCTCCTTCATGCTTTCCTTCCAAAATCAGTTCTTGGTGAGCACAAAGGGGATTCAAAATGGTGGTATTCTTGGGTACCAGTAGTAGCACCTATTGTAGCAGCAATTGCAGCAGTAGCTATCTTCAAATTCCTTTACCTATAAGAAATTGAAACCGAGGAAAGCCTCGGTTTTTTAGATGAAATTTTTACGAAAATCGGTAAATTTGAGCATAATATCTTGTAAAAAATTCTAAAATCCTTTAAAATAAAAGAGTTGGAGGAATTTATGAATGTAAATCAAATTGTACGGATTATTCCTACTTTAAAAGTTAATAATAGAAAATTAAATGAAACATTTTATATTGAAACCCTTGGTATGAAGGCCTTGTTAGAAGAATCAGCCTTTCTATCACTAGGGGATCAAACAGGCCTCGAAAAGCTGGTTTTAGAAGAAGCTCCCAGCATGCGTACTC
The DNA here is from genome assembly GCF_002871495.1 of Streptococcus sp. UMB0029. Taxonomy (GTDB): domain Bacteria; phylum Bacillota; class Bacilli; order Lactobacillales; family Streptococcaceae; genus Streptococcus. The sequence goes on along the minus strand of NZ_PNGD01000008.1, from coordinate 13,693 downwards.
GTAAGGTAGAGGGGAGAAAAAAGCTGGCTAGATTGATCGTCAAGGTGGAAAATCCCTTGGAAATCGAAGGACTTTTATCTAAAACAGATTCGATTCATCGATTATACAAGGGACAAAATGGCTACGCTTTTGAAGTTTTCTCACCAGAAGATGATTTGATTTTGATTCATGCAGAAGATGATAGAGCAAGTCTAGTAGAAGTAGAAGAAAACCCTGAGTTTCAAACAGATTTGGAATCAATTTCTTTAAGTAAATTTGAGATTTCTATAGAATTACATCTCTCAACTGCTGTCGAAAGTTTCTTGGAATTATTTGAAATTGGGGCGTCACTTGATTTTATCCCAGCTCAGGGGCAGGATTTGACTGTTGACAATACGGTTACTTGGGACTTATCTATGCTCAAGTTCTTGGTCAATGAACTAGATATAGCAAGTCTGCGCCAGAAATTTGAGTCTACCGAATATTTTATTCCTAAGTCTGAAAAATTCTTCCTTGGAAAAGATAGAAATAATGTTGAATTGTGGTTTGAAGAAGTATGAAGTGGACCAAGATTATTAAAAAAATAGAAGAACAAATCGAGGCAGGGATTTATCCTGGAGCCTCTTTTGCGTATTTTAAGGACAATCAATGGACGGAGTTCTATTTAGGCCAGAGTAATCCAGAACATGGCTTGGATACTGAGGCAGGACTAGTTTATGACCTAGCCAGTGTCAGCAAGGTTGTTGGGGTTGGCACCATTTTTACCTTCTTGTGGGAAAACGGTCAATTAGATATTGACAGACCAGTAACCGATTTTTTACCTGAAAGTGATTATCCAGATATCACTATTCGTCAACTCTTGACTCATGCCACAGATCTTGATCCTTTTATTCCCAATCGTGATCTTTTAACAGCCTCAGAATTAAAGGAAGCCATGTTTCATCTCAAGAGACGAAGTCAGCCAGCCTTTCTTTATTCAGATGTCCATTTTTTGCTATTAGGTTTTATCTTGGAAAGAATCTTTAATCAAGATCTGGATGTCATTTTACAAGAACAAGTCTGGAAACCTTGGGAAATGAAGGAAACTCAGTTTGGTCCTGTTGAGCTTGCTGTTCCAACAGTTAGAGGTGTAGATGCAGGCATGGTACATGATCCCAAGGCTCGCCTCCTGGGCATACATGCTGGTAGTGCTGGTTTGTTTTCGACTGTAAAGGATTTACAAATCTTTTTGCAGCACTATTTAGAGGACGATTTTGCTAGAGATTTGAGTCAAAATTTTTCTCCTTTGGATGACAAGGAACGTTCTTTGGCATGGAATTTAGAAGAAGATTGGCTAGACCATACGGGCTATACAGGTACCTTTATCATGTGGAATCGTCAGAAGCAAGAAGCGGTCATTTTCCTATCCAATCGTACCTATGAAAAGGATGAGAGGGCTCAATGGATTGTAGATCGTAATCAAGTGATGGACTTGATTCGTAAAGAAGAGTAAGGAGAGACATGTCAAACAGTTTAAAAGGGACTCTATTAACAGTTGTGGCTGGGATTGCTTGGGGCTTGTCAGGAACGAGTGGCCAATACCTGATGGCACATGGAATTTCATCTCTGGTTTTAACTAACTTACGACTTTTAATTGCCGGTGGAATTCTCATGCTCTTAGCTTATGCTACTGCAAGGGATAAAATGCTGGCCTTTTTAAAGGATAGAAAGAGTTTGCTGTCTCTTCTTATTTTTGCTCTGATTGGTCTCTTTCTCAACCAATTTGCCTATCTAACTGCTATTCAGGAAACCAATGCAGGAACCGCGACGGTGCTTCAGTATGTTTGTCCTGTCGGAATTTTAATTTATAGCTGTATCAAGAATAAGGTGGCGCCGACTCTGGCAGAGATTGTTTCTATCATATTAGCCATTGGAGGAACCTTCCTGATAGCCACTCATGGGCAGTTGGACCAGTTATCTATGACACCTGCAGGTCTGTTCTGGGGTCTCTTTTCTGCTCTGACTTACGCACTTTCTATCATTTTGCCCATAGCCTTGATTAAGAAGTGGGGGAGTAGTTTGGTCATTGGTGTGGGAATGGTCATAGCAGGTTTGGTCGCCCTTCCTTTTACAGGAGTTCTAGAGGCTACTATCCCTACTAGTCTTGATTTTCTCCTTGCTTTTGCGGGCATTATTCTTATCGGGACTGTATTTGCCTATACAGCCTTCTTAAAGGGAACCAGTCTGATAGGACCGGTTAAGTCAAGCTTGTTGGCTTCAATTGAGCCAATTTCGGCGGTTTTCTTTGCCTTCCTAATTATGAATGAACAATTTTATCCCCTTGATTTTTTTGGTATGGCAATGATATTAGTTGCTGTAACACTGATTTCTTTGAAAGATTTACTCTTAGAAAAATAAAAAAACCTCTTTGTCCGTGACAGAGAGGTTTTATGTAGTATTTTATACTCAATGAAAATCAAAGAGCAAAATAGGAAACTAGCCGCAGGTTGCTCAAAGCACTGCTTTGAGGTTGTAGATAGAACTGACGAAGTCAGCTCAAAACACTGTTTTGAGGTTGCAGATGAAACTGACGAAGTCAGTAACATATATACGGCAAGGCGACGTTGATGCGGTTTGAAGAGATTTTCGAAGAGTATTAATTGTTTTCAAGATAAAACTCAAAACGTTCGCCTACATATTGACTTTTTACGTATTCAAATGCAGTACCATCTTCTAGGTAGGAAACCTGAGTCAGCCCAAGAATAGCATGGCCTTTTTCAACTTCCAAATAGTGGGCAATCTTTTCCTTAGCGAGGCGAGCATAGATGGTCTGCTGTGATTTGCCGATACGGTAGCCATATTTTTGCAGGGTCTGGAAGAAATGACTGGTGATTTCTTCTTTTTTAAAGTTCTTAATGAATTTTTCAGGAATAGAAGCAACTTCATAAACCAGAGGAACTTGGTCGGCATAGCGAACACGTTCCATTCGGATAATATTTTCCGTTGGAGAAATTCCTAACTTAGCAACTTCTTGCTCATTGGGAATGGTTTTTCTGTAAGAAATGAGCTGGCTAGAGGGAACTTTGCCTTGGGACTTAACAATTTCAGTAAAACTAGTTGTCCCTCGCATCTTTTCTTGTACACGTGTACTGGAAACAAAGGTGCCACTTCCTACACGGCGCTCTAAAACGCCTTCTTCGACTAATAGAGATACGGCTTGTCGGAGGGTCATGCGACTGACCTCAAACTGCTCTGCTAAATCTCGTTCACTAGGAAGCCTCTCCCCAATAGCCCAACGATGTTCGTCAATATCCTTTTTAATCTGATCGTGGATTTTCATATAAGCAGGTAGCATATTTTTCACTTCATTTCTATCTTTTCTCTATTGTACCCCAATAAACTAGAAAAAGTCAAACTTAGCCTTGTTTAGTTGGTAATTCGCCCTTATTTGTGATAGAATATTGAAAAAGATATTTCTTTTGAGAAAGGAAAAAGATGAGCAACATTTCAACTGATTTGCAAGATGTAGAAAAAATCATCGTGCTGGACTATGGTAGCCAATACAACCAGCTGATTTCACGCCGTATCCGTGAGATTGGTGTGTTTTCAGAATTAAAAAGCCATAAAATTTCAGCTGCTGAAGTTCGTGAAATCAACCCTGTAGGAATTATCCTTTCAGGTGGTCCAAACTCTGTATACGAAGATGGTTCATTTGATATTGACCCAGAAATTTTCGAATTGGGAATTCCTATTTTGGGAATCTGCTACGGTATGCAGTTATTGACCCATAAACTTGGAGGAAAAGTTGTTCCTGCAGGTGATGCTGGAAATCGTGAATATGGTCAATCAACTCTAACTCACACACCATCAGCTCTTTTTGAATCAACACCTGATGAGCAGACTGTATTGATGAGTCATGGTGATGCAGTTACTGAGATTCCTGCTGACTTTGTTCGTACAGGAACTTCAGCAGACTGTCCATACGCAGCCATCGAAAATCCAGATAAACACATTTACGGTATCCAATTCCATCCAGAAGTTCGTCATTCTGTATACGGAAATGACATTCTTCGTAACTTTGCCCTTAACATCTGTAAGGCTAAAGGCGACTGGTCAATGGATAACTTCATCGACATGCAAATTCAAAAAATCCGTGAAACAGTCGGTGATAAACGTGTCCTTCTTGGCCTTTCAGGTGGAGTTGACTCTTCAGTTGTTGGTGTTCTTCTCCAAAAAGCAATTGGCGATCAATTAATCTGTATCTTCGTGGATCACGGTCTTCTTCGTAAAGGAGAAGCGGATCAAGTTATGGACATGCTCGGCGGTAAGTTTGGTTTGAATATTGTTAAAGCAGACGCAGCTAAGCGTTTCCTTGACAAACTTGCTGGCGTTTCTGACCCTGAACAAAAACGTAAAATCATCGGTAATGAGTTTGTCTATGTCTTTGATGACGAAGCAAGCAAGCTCAAAGATGTGAAATTCCTTGCTCAAGGTACCTTATATACAGATGTTATCGAGTCTGGTACGGATACCGCTCAGACGATCAAGTCACACCACAACGTGGGTGGTCTTCCAGAAGACATGCAGTTTGAATTGATAGAACCACTCAATACTCTTTACAAGGATGAAGTTCGTGCCCTTGGTACAGAGCTTGGCATGCCAGACCACATCGTATGGCGCCAACCATTCCCAGGTCCAGGTCTTGCTATCCGTGTCATGGGAGAAATCACTGAAGAAAAACTTGAAACAGTCCGTGAATCAGACGCTATCTTACGTGAAGAAATTGCCAAAGCTGGTCTTGACCGCGATATCTGGCAATACTTCACAGTTAACACAGGCGTTCGTTCAGTTGGGGTTATGGGTGATGGTCGTACTTACGACTACACTATTGCAATCCGTGCTATCACCTCTATCGATGGTATGACTGCTGACTTTGCCAAAATTCCTTGGGATGTGCTTCAAAAAATCTCAGTGCGTATCGTAAACGAAGTGGATCACGTTAACCGAATCGTCTACGATATTACAAGTAAACCACCTGCAACAGTTGAGTGGGAATAGTCATTTAAGGACTAGTTTATGTAGTCTAATTAGCCAGTATCTTTGGATACTGGTTTTTACTTTATCTGGCTTTTTGACTACTTGTTTCAACTGGGTTAAATTTCGACAGTTTTTCAGTCATTATGTAAAGTCTAAAAGATTAGAATTGTCAAAACAATTTGTCTAGGCTTGATTTTATGGCTTATTTACTATAAAATGAGAAGGAAAAACGTCAAACTTTTATATTGCAAATAGGAGAAATCATGACAAAAACATTAAAACGTCCTGAGGTTTTATCGCCTGCAGGGACTTTAGAGAAGCTAAAAGTAGCTGTTCAGTATGGGGCAGATGCTGTCTTTATCGGTGGTCAGGCCTATGGTCTTCGTAGCCGTGCTGGAAACTTTACCTTTGAACAGATGGAAGAAGGCGTCCAGTTTGCGGCCAAGTACGGTGCCAAAGTCTATGTGGCTGCCAACATGGTTATGCACGAAGGAAATGAAGAGGGAGCTGGTGAGTGGTTCCGTAAACTGCGTGATATCGGGATTGCAGCAGTTATCGTATCTGACCCAGCCTTGATTATGATTGCAGCGACAGAAGCACCAGGTCTTGAAATTCACCTCTCTACCCAAGCAAGTGCCACTAACTATGAAACTCTTGAGTTCTGGAAGGAACTGGGTTTGACTCGTGTTGTTTTGGCGCGTGAGGTTTCAATGGAAGAATTAGCTGAAATCCGCAAACGCACAGATGTTGAGATTGAAGCTTTTGTCCATGGAGCCATGTGTATTTCTTACTCTGGTCGTTGTACACTTTCAAACCACATGAGTATGCGTGATGCTAACCGTGGTGGTTGCTCTCAGTCTTGCCGTTGGAAGTATGATCTTTACGATATGCCATTTGGGAAGGAACGTAAGAGCTTGAAAGGTGAGATTCCAGAAGAATTTTCAATGTCAGCCGTTGACATGTCCATGATTGACCATATCCCAGATATGATTGAAAATGGTGTGGACAGTCTGAAAATCGAAGGTCGTATGAAATCTATTCACTACGTATCAACAGTAACCAACTGCTACAAGGCTGCTGTTGATGCATATCTTGAAAGTCCTGAAAAGTTTGAAGCTATCAAACAAGACTTGGTGGACGAAATGTGGAAGGTTGCCCAACGTGAATTAGCAACAGGTTTTTACTATGGTACACCATCTGAAAATGAGCAGTTGTTTGGTGCTCGTCGTAAAATTCCTGAGTACAAGTTTGTCGCTGAAGTGGTTTCTTATGATGATGCGACACAAACAGCAACCATTCGTCAACGGAATGTCATTAACGAAGGCGACCAAGTTGAGTTTTACGGTCCAGGTTTCCGTCACTTTGAAACTTATATTGAAGATTTGCATGATGCTAAAGGAAATAAGATCGATCGCGCTCCAAATCCAATGGAACTATTGACTATTAAGGTGCCTCAACCTGTTCAAGCAGGAGACATGGTTCGTGCATTAAAAGAAGGACTCATCAATCTCTACAAAGAAGATGGAACCAGTGTCACAGTTCGAGCTTAAGAAAGGAAAAGTAAATGACAGAGGCACAGGGTTTCTTAGTGGATAAGCAAACAAGATGTGTTCATTACCATAGCAAGCTGGATATTATTGCTTTACAATGCTATGACTGTAAAAAGTACTATGCTTGTTATCGGTGTCATGATTCATTAGAAAATCACCTTTTTGAGCCGTATCCCTTATCTTTGATACAGGATAAGCCTATTTTATGTGGTGTTTGTCTAAAACTACTAACATATAAGCAATATAACGAAAGCTTAAGTTGCCCCTTTTGTTTTTCTCGCTTTAATCCAGGTTGCCAAAATCATAAGGAACGCTATTTTAAATAGCAAATCATCTAGTTTTGAAGTAGCCGAAAACTCAATTCCAAGAGAAAATGAAGTAAATATTCCTATAATAAACTGTATAGTATCAAGTTTTTCAATACTTTATACTATACAGTTTTTTGATTTTCAAGCCTTTTTGCCCAGCATCTTTGCAGTATTTTTCAGAAAGACCTAGATAATGGTTGGATTTATTACAAGTTTTTTACAAAGTTTTCTATATAATAGACTCAAAAATTGTAAAATTGTAAATAATTTTCATTAAACGCTTTCAACGTTATAAAAAAGTTGACAAATCCAATTTTTAGGACTAAACTAAGTAAGTAAATTTTAATTAAAAGGAGAATTCGTCATGAATTTAACATTTTTCGGTCTATGTCTTGCCTGTATGGGTGTGTCTCTTGGTGAGGGTATGTTGATGAATGGTTTGTTGAAATCAGTAGCTCGCCAACCAGATATTATCGCTGAGTTCCGTAGCTTGATGTTTTTAGGGGTTGCCTTTATTGAAGGAACTTTCTTCGTAACACTTGTCTTCTCATTTATTATTAAATAACGAAATATAAATTGGAGAAGGGAGAATGTTAGATGGAAGAAAGTATCAATCCAACCATCAATATTGGTCCTGTTACCTTTGATTTAACTTTGACAGCCTTGACTTTGCTGTCTGTGTTTCTGATTTTTGCATTTATCTATTGGGCAAGTCGTAATATGACATTGAAACCCAAAGGTAAACAAAATGTACTAGAGTATCTCTATGATTTTGTAATTGGATTTACAGAACCTAACCTTGGTTCCCACTACATGAAAGATTACTTACTCTTTTACTTATGCTTATTTCTTTTTATGGTCATCGCCAATAATCTTGGTTTGATGGCTAAACTTCAAACAACAGATGGAACAAACCTTTGGACATCGCCAACTGCAAATCTTTCATTTGACCTTGTCTTGTCTTTCTGTATTATTGTGATGGCGCACATTGAGGGGATTCGTCGTCGTGGGATTAAACAATACCTAAAAGGTTTTGTAACTCCTGCATTTATGACACCGATGAATCTACTTGAAGAAGTCACGAATTTCCTTTCTCTTGCTTTGCGGATTTTTGGGAATATCTTTGCAGGTGAAGTAATGACAAGCTTGCTTCTTTTACTTTCACATCAGGCTATTTTTTGGTATCCAATCGCATTTGGGACAAACTTAGTTTGGACTGCATTTTCCGTGTTCATTTCTTGTGTACAGGCCTATGTCTTTACACTATTATCCTCTATGTACCTAGGAAATAAAATTAATGATGAAGAGTAGAAAGGAGTAACTGATGCACGTAACAGTAGGTGAATTAATTGGTAATTTTATTTTAATCGCTGGCTCTTTTATCCTTTTGCTAGTCTTGATTAAAAAATTTGCATGGTCTAATATTACAGGCATTTTCGAAGAAAGAGCTGAAAAAATTGCTTCAGATATTGACAGAGCTGAAGAAGCACGTCAAAAAGCGGAAGTATTGGCTCAAAAACGCGAAGATGAATTGGCTGGTAGCCGTAAAGAAGCTAAGACAATCATTGAGAATGCGAAAGAAACAGCTGAGAAAAGTAAGGCTAGTATTTTAGCAGATGCTAAACTAGAAGCAGGACGCTTAAAAGAAAAAGCAAACCAAGAAATTGCTCAAAACAAAGCTGAAGCTTTACAAAGCGTTAAGGGTGAGGTGGCAGATTTGACAATCAGCTTGGCTGGTAAAATCATCTCACAAAACCTTGATGGTCATGCCCATAAAGAACTCATTGATCAGTATATTGATCAGCTAGGAGAAGCTTAATGGACAAGAAAACAGTAAAGGTAATTGAAAAATACAGCATGCCTTTTGTCCAATTGGTACTTGAAAAAGGAGAAGAAGACCGTATTTTTTCAGACTTGACTCAAATCAAGCAAGTTGCTGAAGAAACAGGTTTACCTTCTTTTTTAAAAAAAGTGGCAGTAGACGAGTCTGATAAGGAAAAAACGATTGCTTTCTTCCAAGACTCAGTGTCACCTTTATTGCAAAACTTGATTCAGGTTCTAGCATACAATCACAGAGCAAATCTTTTTTATGATGTGCTTGTAGATTGTTTGAACCGACTTGAAAAAGAAACAAATCGATTTGAAGTGACGATTATGTCAGCTCATCCTTTAACTGATGAACAGAAGAGTCGCTTGCTCCCTTTGATTGAGAAAAAAATGTCTCTGAAAGTAAGGAGTGTAAAAGAACAAATCGATGAAAGTCTCATTGGTGGTTTTGTCATTTTTGCCAATCACAAGACAATTGATGTGAGTATTAAACAACAACTTAAAGTTGTTAAAGAAAATTTGAAATAGAAAGTGGTGTTCTTTTGGCAATTAACGCACAAGAAATCAGCGCTTTAATTAAGCAACAAATTGAAAATTTCAAACCCAATTTTGATGTGACTGAAACAGGTGTTGTAACCTATATCGGGGATGGTATCGCGCGTGCTCACGGTCTTGAAAATGCCATGAGTGGAGAGTTGTTGATTTTTGAAAACGGCTCTTATGGTATGGCTCAAAACTTGGAGTCAACTGATGTCGGTATTATCATCCTAGGTGACTTTACAGATATCCGTGAAGGCGATACAATCCGCCGTACAGGTAAAATCATGGAAGTCCCAGTTGGTGAAAGTTTGATTGGTCGTGTTGTGGATCCCCTTGGTCGTCCAGTTGATGGTCTTGGAGAAATCCACACTGATAAAACTCGTCCAGTAGAAGCGCCAGCTCCTGGTGTTATGCAACGTAAGTCTGTATCAGAACCACTGCAAACTGGTTTGAAAGCTATTGACGCCCTTGTACCGATTGGTCGTGGTCAACGTGAGTTGATTATCGGTGACCGTCAGACAGGGAAAACAACCATTGCGATTGATACAATCTTGAACCAAAAAGGTCAAGATATGATATGTATCTATGTTGCGATTGGACAAAAAGAATCAACAGTTCGTACGCAAGTAGAAACACTTCGTCAGTACGGTGCCTTGGACTACACAATCGTTGTGACAGCCTCTGCTTCACAACCATCTCCATTGCTCTTCCTAGCTCCTTATGCTGGGGTTGCCATGGCGGAAGAATTTATGTATCAAGGCAAGCATGTTTTGATCGTTTATGATGATTTATCAAAACAAGCGGTGGCTTATCGTGAACTGTCTCTCTTGCTTCGTCGTCCTCCAGGTCGTGAAGCTTTCCCAGGGGATGTTTTCTACCTTCACAGTCGTTTGCTTGAGCGCTCAGCTAAAGTTTCTGATGAGCTTGGTGGTGGATCAATCACAGCCCTACCATTTATCGAGACACAAGCAGGAGATATCTCTGCCTATATCGCAACCAACGTGATTTCTATCACTGATGGACAAATCTTCCTTGGCGATGGTCTTTTCAATGCGGGTATTCGTCCAGCCATCGATGCGGGTTCATCTGTATCTCGTGTAGGTGGTTCTGCACAAATCAAAGCCATGAAGAAGGTTGCTGGTACACTTCGTATCGACCTTGCTTCATACCGTGAGTTGGAAGCCTTCACTAAGTTTGGTTCTGACTTGGATGCGGCAACACAGGCTAAGTTGAACCGTGGACGTCGTACAGTTGAAGTTTTGAAACAACCTGTTCACAAACCATTACCTGTTGAGAAACAAGTAACCATTCTCTATGCTTTGACACATGGTTTCTTGGATACTGTTCCAGTAGATGATATTGTTCGTTTCGAGGAAGAGTTCCATGCCTTCTTTGACGCTCAACATCCAGAGATTTTGGAAACCATTCGTGATACAAAAGACTTGCCAGAAGAAGCAGTCTTGGATGCTGCGATTACAGAGTTTCTCAATCAAACCAGCTTCCAATAAGAATAGAGGTGTCAGATGGCAGTATCTCTAAATGATATTAAAACAAAAATCGCCTCAACAAAAAATACGAGTCAAATCACAAATGCCATGCAAATGGTATCGGCTGCTAAGCTTGGTCGCTCTGAAGAAGCTGCTCGTAACTTCCAAGTTTACGCTCAGAAAGTCCGCAAACTCTTGACAGATATCCTCCATGGTAATGGAGCTGGTGGTTCAACCAATCCGATGTTGATTAGCCGCCCTGTGAAGAAGACAGGCTATATCGTCATTACTTCAGATCGCGGTTTGGTTGGAGGTTATAATTCCTCTATTCTGAAAGCCGTTATGGAGTTGAAAGAAGAATACCACCCAGACGGTACAGGTTTTGAAATGATCTGTATTGGTGGAATGGGAGCTGATTTCTTTAAAGCTCGTGGTATTCAACCACTTTATGAACTACGTGGCTTGGCAGACCAACCTAGCTTTGATGAAGTTCGTAAGATCATTTCAAAAACTGTTGAAATGTACCAAAATGAACTTTTTGATGAACTCTATGTCTGCTATAACCACCATGTCAATACGCTAACTAGTCAAATGCGTGTGGAACAAATGCTTCCGATTGTTGACTTGGATCCAAATGAAGCGGATGAAGAGTACAGCTTGACTTTTGAATTGGAAACCAGCCGAGAAGAAATTTTGGAGCAGTTGTTGCCTCAGTTTGCAGAAAGTATGATTTACGGTGCCATTATCGATGCTAAGACAGCTGAAAATGCTGCAGGTATGACAGCCATGCAAACAGCGACTGATAATGCTAAGAAAGTCATTAATGATTTGACAATTCAGTATAACCGTGCCAGACAGGCGGCGATTACACAAGAAATTACAGAAATCGTAGCAGGAGCTAGTGCCTTAGAATAGGCTCTAGTCCAGCTCGTATGAAATGAACTTAGGACCTAGCTTAGCTAGGGACCGACAGTATCTTATATAGAATAGGAGAAGGAGATGAGTTCAGGTAAAATTGCTCAGGTTATCGGCCCCGTTGTAGACGTCTTGTTTGCAGCAGGGGAAAAACTTCCTGAGATTAACAATGCACTTGTCGTCTACAAAAATGACGAAAGAAAAACAAAAATCGTCCTTGAAGTAGCCTTGGAGTTGGGAGATGGTATGGTTCGTACTATCGCCATGGAATCAACAGATGGGTTGACTCGTGGAATGGAAGTATTGGACACAGGTCGTCCAATCTCTGTACCAGTAGGTAAAGAAACTTTGGGACGTGTCTTCAACGTTTTGGGAGATACCATTGACTTGGAAGCTCCTTTTACAGAAGATGCAGAGCGTCAGCCAATTCATAAAAAAGCTCCAACTTTTGATGAGTTGTCTACCTCTTCTGAAATCCTTGAAACAGGGATTAAGGTTATCGACCTTCTTGCCCCTTACCTAAAAGGTGGTAAGGTTGGACTTTTCGGTGGTGCCGGAGTTGGTAAAACCGTCTTAATCCAAGAATTGATTCACAACATTGCCCAAGAACACGGTGGTATTTCAGTATTTACTGGTGTTGGGGAACGTACTCGTGAGGGGAATGACCTTTACTGGGAAATGAAAGAATCAGGCGTTATCGAGAAAACAGCCATGGTATTTGGTCAGATGAATGAGCCACCAGGAGCACGTATGCGTGTTGCCCTTACTGGTTTGACAATTGCTGAATACTTCCGTGATGTTGAAGGCCAGGATGTGCTTCTCTTTATCGATAATATCTTCCGTTTCACTCAGGCTGGTTCAGAAGTATCTGCCCTTTTGGGTCGTATGCCATCAGCCGTTGGTTACCAACCAACACTTGCTACGGAAATGGGGCAATTGCAAGAGCGTATTACATCAACTAAGAAGGGTTCTGTAACCTCTATCCAAGCTATCTATGTGCCAGCGGATGACTATACTGACCCTGCGCCAGCAACAGCCTTCGCTCACTTGGATTCAACAACAAACTTGGAACGTAAGTTGGTACAATTGGGTATCTACCCAGCCGTTGACCCACTTGCTTCAAGCTCACGTGCCTTGGCACCTGAAATCGTTGGAGAAGAGCACTATGCAGTTGCTGCTGAAGTAAAACGCGTTCTTCAACGTTACCATGAATTGCAAGATATCATTGCTATCCTTGGTATGGATGAACTTTCTGATGAAGAAAAGACCTTGGTTGCTCGCGCCCGTCGTATCCAGTTCTTCTTGTCACAAAACTTCAACGTTGCGGAACAATTTACTGGTCAGCCAGGTTCTTATGTTCCAGTTGCTGAAACTGTACGTGGCTTTAAGGAAATCCTGGATGGTAAACATGACCAGTTACCAGAAGATGCCTTCCGTGGTGTAGGTTCTATCGAAGATGTGATTGCAAAAGCTGAAAAAATGGGATTTTAAGAGGTGATCTATGGCTCAGTTAACTGTCCAGATCGTGACACCAGATGGTCTCGTCTATGATCACCATGCCAGCTATGTATCAGTTCGAACTCTGGATGGTGAGATGGGGATCTTGCCACGACATGAAAATATGATTGCGGTTTTAGCAGTTGATGAAGTAAAGGTAAAACGTATTGATGATGAAGATCACGTGAACTGGATTGCAGTAAACGGAGGCGTTATTGAAATTGCCAATGATATCATTACAATCGTTGCGGATTCTGCAGAACGTGCTCGTGATATCGATGTTAGCCGTGCAGAACGTGCCAAGCTTCGTGCGGAGCGAGAAATCGAAGAAGCCCACGAAAAACACTTGATTGATCAAGAGCGTCGTGCTAAGATTGCTTTGCAACGTGCTATTAATCGTATCAATGTCGGAAAAAGACTATAAGAAAAAAATGAACTTGAAAATTCCAAGTTCATTTTTTTGGCTCTTTGTCAACTGTAGTGGGTTGAAGAAAAGCTAAGCTCGAGAAAGGACAGATTTAGTCCTTTCTTTTTTGATATTTAGAGCCATAAAAATCCGTTTTTTGAAGTTTTC